>JAJFFZ010000077.1 GCA_021776395.1 Hyphococcus sp.
CTGACCGCGATGGGCGCCAGTGAAGAAGAAGCAACGACGTCCGTTCGCGTGTCGCTCGGGTGGAATTCGACTGATGCCGATGCGGATGCGTTTATTCGTGAATGGCCCGCCGCCTATGCGCGCATAAAAGCCCGTTCGGAATTAGAGGGGGCGGCTTAGCCGATAGGGAAAAGATGCATCCGAACACATTATTTCGATCGGCAGATGAACAGCAAAACCTCGCCTTCGCCGAGGCGCGCGGATTTGGCATGCTCACCATCAATGGTGATGAAGGGTTGCTGGCGGCCCATGTTCCTTTTTGTGTTTGTGATGACGGTGCCCGCATTGAGTTACATCTGGCCCGCGTCAATCCGATTCTAAAGCAGCTTAGCCAACCCATAGAATGTCTTTTAGCGGTTAATGGGCCGGACGGTTATGTTTCGCCGGACTGGTATGAACTCAACAATAATCAGGTGCCGACCTGGAATTATGTCGCGGTTCATATTCGCGGTGCGTTGAAACTATTGCCCCCGGAAGAACTGCCGGGCGTTATCGAACGCTTGTCCGCTCAGTTTGAGGAGCGTCTTTTGCCCAAGGCGCCCTGGGCCCCGTCGAAAATGGATGCAAGTGTTTACGCGCGTATGCAGCGATCTATATCCCCGCTGGAAATATCGATTGAAACGATTGAGGCAACCTGGAAATTAAACCAGAACAAGCCGGAGGCGGCGCGCCAGCGCGTTTCCAGCGCACTGCGAAACAGCACTGTCGGCGCGCAATTGTCCGACCTGTCACGTTTTATGAATGAACATTGTGAGGCAATGAGCGCTGATGCAATGAATACGGATGGTGAGAGATAGTGGCTGAAACAACGTATAAAGAAGGAATAGACAAGGCGACCGTCGCGGCGACGGCGTCGCTCGAGACCTACAAATACGGCTTCACGACGGATGTTCAATCCGCCAAGCCCCCAAAGGGTTTGAGCGAGGACACGGTGCGGTATATTTCAGCCAAGAAAGAAGAGCCGGACTGGTTGCTGGAATGGCGCCTTGTTGCGTTTCGTCGCTGGCTAACCATGGAAGAGCCCACATGGGCGATGGTGGACTACCCGAACATCGATTATCAGGACGCCTATTATTATTCCGAGCCGGCTAGCGGGGCTAAATATGAATCGATTGACGATGTGCCGCCGGAAATTCTCGCTGATTTCGAAAAGCTCGGCATCCCCTTAAGGGAAGCGGAAGTCCTGCTCGGCGTTGAAGGTGCAGCGGCGTCAGCGGCGGAGGCGCGCATTGGCGAGGCTTCAAAGGCTGATGGCGGTGGACGCAAAGTCGCCGTTGACGCTGTATTTGACAGTGTTTCGGTTGCAACGACGTTCAAGAACGAGCTTGCCAAGGCGGGCGTCATCTTCCTGTCGTTTTCTGAAGCGGTGCGCGAACATCCCGACCTTGTGCGGAAATATCTTGGTACAGTAGTGCCGACCTCGGACAATTTTTTTGCAACGCTTAACTCGGCGGTTTTCTCTGATGGTACATTCGTCTATGTCCCCGAAGGCGTTAAGTGCCCGATGGAGTTATCGACTTATTTCCGGATTAACGAGGCCAATACCGGACAGTTTGAACGTACACTGATTATTGCTGCGCCGGGCGCCTATGTATCCTACCTTGAAGGCTGCACCGCGCCGATGCGCGATGAAAACCAGCTTCACGCCGCTGTCGTTGAGCTGGTGATTGAAGACGACGCCGAGATTAAGTATTCAACAGTGCAAAACTGGTATCCCGGCGACAAGGACGGCAAGGGCGGCATCTATAATTTTGTCACCAAGCGGGCTGACTGCCGCGGGGTGAACGCCAAGGTTTCATGGACCCAGGTTGAGACCGGTTCGGCGATAACCTGGAAATATCCGTCCTGCATTTTGAAGGGCGACAATTCTCAAGGCGAGTTTTACTCTATCGCCATCACCAACAATCATCAGCAGGCGGACACCGGCACAAAGATGATTCACCTTGGGAAAAACACGCGCTCGCGGATTATCTCCAAGGGAATATCAGCGGGTAAATCCAACTCGACCTATCGCGGATTGGTGTCGGTGCATCGCAAGGCCGACAATGTGCGTAATTTCACCCAATGCGATTCGCTGCTGATCAGCAATGAATGCGGCGCCCACACTATACCCTATGTGGAGGCGAAGAACCCAACGGCAATCCTCGAACACGAAGCCACCACTTCGCGGCTTTCCGAAGACCAGCTGTTTTACTGCCGCCAGCGCGGGCTGTCAGAAGAAGAGGCCGTCGCGCTCCTAGTTAATGGTTTCTGTAAGGATGTTTTGCAAAAATTACCAATGGAATTTGCAGTTGAGGCGCAAAAGCTTGTCAGCGTGAGCCTTGAGGGGAGTGTCGGGTGATGTTGGTTTTATTGGTTGCAGCAGCGCTTCAGGCCTCCTCGCTTCCTCACGCCTTTGAGGCGGGTTGGAACGGCGAGAGCGTTTGCGAGTTACTGTTTGAAAATGACCAGATGCGTGCGGCGCGCTGCACATTCCCGCCCGGCGTTGGCCATGAGCGACATTACCACCCGCCGCATTGGGGCTACATCGTCGAAGGCGGCGCGATGCAGGTTACCGATGCAACTGGAACCCGTGAGTTACAAACACGCACCGGCGCTACCTGGTGGTCAGATGGCGTTGCGTGGCACGAGGCTTTGAACATTGGCGACGCGACGACGGTTTATGTGATCGTCGAACCCAAGACTACAGCGAAAGAACAACATGCTAAAAATTGAAAACCTTCACACCACGGTTGGCGGCCATGAAATCCTCAAAGGATTGAGCCTCGACGTACCTGCGGGCGAGGTACATGCGATTATGGGGCCGAACGGGTCTGGAAAGTCGACGCTTTCCTATACGGTTGCGGGCCGCGACGGCTATGAGGCGACGGACGGCGCGGTGATGCTTGAGGGGGCAAATATTTTAGGTCTCGCGCCGGATGCGCGCGCAGCGAAGGGGTTGTTCCTTTCTTTTCAGCACCCGATGGAAATTCCCGGCGTGCAGACCATGACTTTCATCCGTACAGCGCTGAACGCCCAGCGCCGGGCGCGCGGGGAGGCGGAGGTG
>JAJFFZ010000078.1 GCA_021776395.1 Hyphococcus sp.
ATACTTTTTTAGTAAATTACCGTACAGTTCTAAATTCGAATCACGACTCGGAGGTAGACCAATGGCGGTCAAAAGAAAAACGACTCGAAAAAAAGCGGCGAAGAAAAAAACCGCGAAACGTAAAACGACTAAGCGTAAAACGGCCAAGAAGAAGGCTGTGAAGCGGAAAACCAAACGGAAAGCCGCAAAGAAAACGACCAAACGCAAGGCCACTAAGCGCAAGGCTACGAAGAAAAAAGCCACAAAGCGCAAAGCGACCAAGCGTAAGGCGACAAAGAAAAAGGCCAAGCGTAAGACGACAAAACGCAAAGCCACTAAGAAAAAAGCCAAGCGCAAGCCGACTAAGCGCAAGGCTACGAAGAAAAAAGCCACAAAACGCAAGGCGACTAAGCGTAAGACTGCTAAGCGCAAGACGACCAAGCGTAAAAAAGCAAAAAGCAAACGCAAATAGACCGTTTTATCAGGCCGTGACGGCCTGATAGACGATAATTTTCGTTTGTGCGCCTCGCGTATGATGTTTTGAAGCATCAAATACGCAAATGAGGGGCTGGATATCGGCGCTGAACTACGTTTTGCCGATATTTTGCGGGGGAGCTGCTCCGCCACGAGACTTCCGAACTTTGTTCGGTACTAAATGAGTTCAAAATACGAATTCAACCAAAGCCCCGGCGCAATGCCGGGGCTTTATTCGTTTAGAGGTTTGTTTTTAGTCAGGTTGTTTCGCTTGCGTATCAATATAGCAAAATCAATGAATATTGATTTCGCTATGGTTTGTTTTCGCTCGCGGCTAATCCTTGCTTCGCCCCGCTTCCGAAAGAGGGGGCCTGCGCAGGCGCGGCGCATTAGCGCCGGGGCGCAGTCGCGCCCGTTTAGAATCGATATTCACGTTAATCGGCTATATATTATTGGACAAAACCGCCGCCGCCTTTATTTCGGCGCCGCGTATGGTTTTAATTGAGCCAATGCCCAATGGCACAAAACCATAAAAAGCGAGGGCGCTATGATTGGGTTCGCAAAGACTAATACCAGACCGGCGACACTGTTTTTTCGCAGCGCAACATTTATGGCGTTGCTGATCGCAGCATCGGCTTGCGCAACAACCAACAGTGACGGTTCGGAAGAATTCGCCGCTTATGGTTATTTAACGCCCGGTCCTACCAGCGAACCGGAACTGATCGGACTTTATCCTTCGATGAAAGAATGCAAAGCAGCCGGAAAGGCCTGGATGAGCCAGCAGGTTGTCGGCAATCCGATTTTTTCTGAATGCATGCCGGTCGATAAGGATTAGGCTGTTCACAATCGAACCCGAGTAGCCGCGATGCATATAACTCGCTCATCCCGGCGGAAGCTGGAATCCAGTTTAATGAGTATTGGATCGCGACTTTCGTCAGGATGAGCGGGGGTGGAGATAGCGATTCGGTATGAGTGCGAAGAGCTCTAATCCTCAATCAGTTTCGAGGCCAACGGCTCGCGCGGCGCCGGCGCAATTTCGCCTGCATATCCCAGCCGCACCAGCATCTGCACGGTGTCGCCATTCTCCGCGCCAAGCAATGTGTGAATGCTATCATAGTGTTCGCGCATTTCCGGAAATTCTTGCAACGCCTGGCTTAAGGGATGAAATGCGATGTTGCGCGCGGTCGCGGCGAGCTGCATGCGCACCCATGAGCGGCCAGTGTCGAGCTGATCGCGCCGCGTATTGGCGGCGGTTTTTATCCATGCATAGGCCGTCGCCGTCTCGCAGGCCGTTTGGTAAAATGACAGGCTCTGCTGATAGGCGGTCGTTCCGGCCTCATCCATTTTTCCTGGCGTGAGAACGCCGAAGGCTTTCAACGCATCAATCGGCGCGCCTGCAAGCGCTAACCCATAAGGGTTTTCGTTGTTTTCGGTTTTGCCGATGCGCATCACCTCGATGCTTTCACGGCGGGTGCGCGGCGTTTCCCATTCAACCCGCCATGCGTTTACGGTGAGCGCGCGTAAATTCTCCACCAGCTTGCTGTCCGACGATGCGCTTGCAGACATCGCAGGCGAAGCAGCGCTAGTGATCGCCGCCAAATCAACATCCGACGGTGTTTGCGCCGTATCAAATGCAAGCCGGTTGGTGCGCCGCGACAATACTTCTGAAAACAGCGCATCGCGCGTTGGCGCGCCCTCAACAAGTTTCACATGCGCAACCGGACGCTCGTCCAGCAGCGGGGAGGGTTCGCCCTCGGGGAAATATTCAATTTCGGCGCGAAATCCTTTTTCCACCGCTGCTTGCCGCGCAAGTTCAAGAAAACAGCCGAACCCGATGGTAATCTGACGGTTTGGCGGATCGGTTTGCGGCAGCGTGCGAGTGAGATCGCAAAACACCGTGAAACTATCGTCGCCATCAAGACGAACCCGCCAGGGCTGCATATTGTGTGGATTGGGCGCTAAAATAGCGTAGGCCAGAACATCCAGCCGCGGATCGCCGAAACCTTCGCTGGCTTGGCGCCATGGTGCGCGCGCCTGTTTCGGGTCGCGCGTCATCGCCCAGCCGCCGCCGAGAATAACAACAGCGCCGGCGCCGGTGAGCAGTATACGTCTTCTGGTTATAAGCGGCATTATTCGCTCCCCCACTTATCCGAACGGTTTGTCGATAGACGGCGACAACGCGCTGAAAAGCTGCGGCCCGTCGTCGGTCATATAAAGGCAATCTTCGAGGCGGACGCCAAATTCGCCAAAGATATAAATTCCCGGCTCGTTTGAAAAACACATGCCCGGCGCCAGCTTGGTTGTCTCGCCCTCGACAAAATTCACCGGCTCGTGGCCATCCATGCCGATGCCATGACCGAGGCGATGCGACAGCCCCGGGGTTTGGTAACCCGGGCCGTAGCCTTTGCTTTCATAAAATTTCCGCACCACATCATCAACTTCGCCGGCGACGACGCCGATTTGTGCGGTCTCTAAAGCCAGTTCCTGACCGCGCTTGACCGTGTTCCACACCGCGCGTTGTTTGTCGTTCGGTTCGCCAAACACCCAACTGCGTGAAATATCCGATTTGTAGTCATGCACCCCACAGCCACAGTCCATTAAAATGACCGAGCCTTCGACAACTTCCTGTGGTTGGCGCGTGCCATGGGGGTAGGCGCTGGCTTCGCCGAGCAGCGCCATGGAAAATTCCACTTCGCCGCCAAGGTCGCGGGTCGCCGCGCTCATCATTTCGGAAAGCGCGCCTGCGCTCATGCCAGCTTCGATTTTCGGGTGGATATATCTGTATGCGGCCATGGTGATATCGCTTGCTGTTTGCATCAGCGCGATTTCGGCGGTGGATTTATACATCCGGCAACCCCGCGTGATATCCCGGCCGGAAACGATATCAACACCACGCGCCGCGTTTTGCACACCGTCGACAATGAAATGCCGCACGGTGTCTTCAATCGCGAGTTTGCCGCTCGCCGCGCCGCGGTCTTTTAAGACACCGGCGACGAGGGCAAACGGGTTTTCGTTTTCATGCCAGGTGCGAATATCATCGCCTAGCGCTATGGTTTCACGAATAGAAGGTTCTTCAAAGTAAGGCGTTACAACAGCAATTTCGCCTTCGGCCGGAATAATGGCGCCGGTAAAACGCTCCGACCGCCACCATCTGACGCCGGTGAAATAAACCAGCGCTGATCCCGCCTCAAGCAACAGCGCGCTGATGCCGGCCTCGCGCATCAATTGTTGCGCCTTGGCGATGCGGTGCTTGCGTTCATCGACTGAAATCGGTTGCGCATCATTGGCCAGGCTGGATAATTTCTTCGCTGTCGCATTACCTGCAAAAGCCGAGGCGCCGGCAAGCGCTGCGCCGCCAACGCCGGCGGTTTTCAGGAAAGTGCGTTTTGATATCGCCATTTGGTTATTCCCCGAGCTAATTTAAATTGTTGAGTTGCGCCCGACAGGCTAGTACATCCAGCGCTAAGGGATAATCCGCACCGGCAGGCTGGCATAGCCGTGCACGAAGTTTGATTTAATCGATGTCGGCGCGGCGGCAATCTCTATTCGCGTCCAGCGCTTGATGATTTCCTCAAGCAATATTCGCAATTGCAGCTCCGCCAGGCGCCGGCCCATGCAGCGATGAATGCCGAAGCCGAAGGAGAGATGCCGCCGGGCGTTGTCGCGCTCGATACTAAACGCCCCCGCATCGCTGAAAACTTTTTCGTCACGATTGCCAGACGCATACCACATCACCACCTTGTCGCCTTTTTTGATTTGCTTGCCGCCAAGTTCTGCATCGGCGAGTGCGGTGCGGCGCATATGTGCAATCGGCGTCTGCCAGCGGATGATTTCAGAAATAGCGTTCTCCATCAGTGACGGATTGGCGCGCAGCTTTTGTAATTCTTGCGGAAATTGATTGAACGCCGCAATCGCGCCGGACATGGAGTTGCGCGTCGTATCGTTGCCGCCAATGATCAGCACCAGAATATTACCGAGAAAATTCATCGGGTTCATATTCGCGGTCGCCGGGTTTTGCGCCAGCATTGAGACAAGGTCGAAGCCGTCCTGGTTATTTTTTCGGGCGCGCCAGAGTTTGCTGAAATGAAACAGGCAGGATTTCATTTCTTTCACGCGTTCGATATCGGTCGCGACAACGCCAAGGCCGGGCTCCATGGTTGCAACATCAGACCAGCGGGTGAGCTTTGCGCGGTCTTCAAACGGGAAATCAAACAGCGTCGCCAGCATTTGCGTTGTCAGTTCAATGGAAACCGTTGGAACCCAGTCGAACACCTCGCCGATCGGCAGGCTGTCCAAAAGAACGCAGGTGCGTTCGCTAATGATCGTTTCCAAATGCGCAAGATTGGGGCGGGAGACAATCCCGGAAACGGCGCCGCGTTGCGCGGCGTGGCGCGGCGGGTCCATGGCGATGAACCCTTCAAGCGCATAGCCGCTAAGTTCGAATGCGAGGTCGTCATGAATGACGATACCACCAAGCCGGCTGTCTGAAGAAAAAACCTCGTGATTGGTTTCAACCGTAAGAATATCGTCATGAGAGGTAACCGACCAATAGGGGCCGTACGTGCTGTCAGCGCAATAATGCACCGGGTCCTCGCGGCGCATGCGCTCGAAAATCGGCCAATATTTGTGGCAATCCCAAAGCGCGGGATTGGCGACATTGATATCGGCCAGGGGCGTTTCGCTGATAGATTCTACCGAAGACATAAAGGCGGTTCTACGTTTACCGGAGGGCGCCCGCAAGCGCTGTGCTTGCGGCAATTGGGCAAAGAAAAAGGACCCGCGACGGTTGCGGGCCCTCTATGAAATTTGGTTTGCGAATCATTTACCCCGCGCGGCGGACTTCCAGGTCGTGCTCGCGCAGTTTGCGGTAAAGCGTCGAGCGGCCCATGCCGAGGCGGCGGGCGACTTCCGACATTTTGCCCTCATAGGTCTCAATCGCCAGGGCGATGAGGTCCTTTTCGATTTCCTGTAACGAGCGCAAATGGCCTTCGCGGTCGAACACGGCGACGGCGTCGTTTTCGCCGGACAATGGTTGTGCGGCGGCGGACGCCAGTTCGGCGGGCGGTAACTCTCCGTCTTCAACCACGGGCGGTCCGGAAAGAACACCGGCAGTGTTGAATTCATCTGTAAGGAGAGGAAAGTCATCTGCGGAGAGGTAAGCGTCTTCACTAAGCACAACGGCGCGGAAAATCGAGTTCTCAAGCTGGCGCACATTACCCGGCCAGGGTTGTGTGGTGAGGACTTCAAGAACTTCATGGCGCACGCCGCGGACATCGCGTCGCTCTTCGGCGTTATAGCGGCCAATGAAATGTTCAATCAGCGCTGGAATATCATCCGCCCGATCACGCAATGGCGGCACTTCCACCGGGAAAACATTAAGCCGGTAAAAGAGGTCCTCGCGAAATTCTCCATCTTTCACAGCCTTGGAGAGGTCGCGGTTGGTTGCGGAAATAACCCGGACATCGACCTTGGTCGTCCGTTTGGAGCCAATCGGATCAACTTCGCCCTCTTGCAGCACGCGGAGCAGTTTGACTTGCATGTCCTGTGGTAGTTCACCGACCTCATCGAGGAAGATCGTGCCGCCATGGGCTTCCTGGAATTTACCGATATGCTTGGCGTTGGCGCCGGTGAAGGAGCCTTTCTCATGGCCGAAAAGAATGCTTTCGACCAGATTTTCAGGGATCGCGCCGCAATTGACGGTTATGAACGGCCGGCCGGCGCGCTCGGACGAGCCTTGAATGGCGCGGGCCACCATTTCTTTGCCGGTGCCGGATTCGCCAGTGATTAAAATCGGAATATTGGACGCCGCCGCACGCTCGCCAAGTTTCATCACATGGCGCAACGCAGCGCTTTCGCCGACGAGATCGCCGAACTGCAAGGACCCTTCGCGTTTGCGTTTCAGGCGCGAGACTTCGCCTTGCAGGGTCGTTAAATTCAGCGCGTTGTTGATCGAGACGACGACGCGTTCGGGTGAGGCGGGTTTTACGAAAAAATCAGTGGCGCCGCATTGCATGGCTTCAACAACCGTATCAATACCGCCCTGAGCGGTCAGCACGATCACCGGCAGTTCTTCGCGGAATGATTTTGTTCGTTTCAAGGTTTCCATGCCGCCAAGACCGGGCATGCGCAAATCGAGCATAACGACGCCGACATCGCTGCCTTGCTGGCTATGTAATAAGTCGAGCGCGTTCTCGCCGCTATCGGCCTGCAACACCGGATAACCGGCTTTTTCACAGACGGCGCGCATCAGCCGGCGTTGGGTGGGGTCGTCATCGACGATTAATACGGTTTTCACCATGTCGGACAGGTTCCTGAAAATAAACTGACTTGGCGGCAGCATCTGCGATCCGAGTAAAGATCGGTTTAAAACCGTGTCATATCGATACGCCCCGGGCGCATGGCGGGCGATAACCATTCGCCTACGAATTAACCTCTTGTTAATCGCCTAAGAGACGGCAAAAAAAGAATATTTGCGCCGGCGTCCGGCTGCGCTATCAAGACGGCCTGTCACCTGGAAAGCATCAACCCATGGCATCGAACGAGAAAAATCGAAAAAAGGACGATTTGATCCGGCCCCTGGCGGGGCTGGCCGGCGCTAAGCCGCCAGCGCCGCAATGGTTTGAGCGGGCGATCAAGGCGCCGTCAGAGGAGGGAAGCGTTAAAGTCTCCGGCGCCAACATCCGTTATTCCGCCTGGGGCAAGCGTGGCGGGCGGGGATTGTTATTCGTCCATGGCGGGCGCGCCCACCGCAACTGGTGGCGGCCATTTGCGCCATTTTTCGCTGAAAATCGCAGGGTGGCGGCGCTCGATCTGTCCGGCATGGGCGATTCGGACTGGCGCGAGCAGTATTCGCTTGATTGCCTGGTTGATGAGTTGTTTGCGGTGATCGACAAGGCCGGATTGGCCGAAGGCGGTCGCCCGACCATTGTCGGGCACAGTTTTGGCGGCTGGGTGACGCTTGCTGCGGTAGAGCGCGAAGGCGACCGGCTCGGCGGCGCGGTGGTGATCGACAGCCCCTTGGGCGTGCCGGACCCGGATGAGGGCTATACGGTCGTGCGCGCTAATCGGGAAAAACAGGCCGCCAAGGCGACCACCATGCGGGTCTATAAAACCATTGAAGAGCCGATTGCGCGGTTCCGGCTGTTGCCCAACCAGCCGGCGGAGCATCTTTTTCTGCTCGACTATATTGCAAGACAGGGGCTGCGCCGGGCGCCCATGGAGGACGGCGTTGAGGGTTGGACATGGAAATTTGATCCCGACAAGGGCAAAAATTTCGATATTCAGTTCGAGCGCGATCTCTTACGCGCCGCGCGCTGTCCGCTTGCCTTCATATATGGGGAAAAATCCATGTTCGCCCAGGGTGATTCGCTCAACCATCTGCGCGACCAGGCGAGGGGGCGTTCGCCCTTTATTATGATGCCTGAGGCTCACCATCACCTGATGCTGGATCAGCCGATAGCGTTCATATCTGCGCTGCGCACCTTGTTCAGTTGCTGGCCGGTTCGGGTCGGCGGTTAACGGGCTTGCCCAAAGCGTTGAAATCCGTCAAAAACGATTAAAATCAAAGAAGGTGCTTTATGTCTGACGAAGCTATTCAGCGCGTAAAAGATGCAGAAGAACATCGCCGGTCCTATGACGGGATAATGACCGCCTCGACCGAGATCGGCGTTCCCTTCGCAATGGCGTTGGCGGTGTTTTTTACAAGTCTGGTGATGGCCAACGGGATTTGGCTGTCGCTGTTCGCCGGCGTCGCGACTTATGTGTTTGCCCACCTCGTCGTGAAAACTTTCTTTTCCCACTAGCCCTATCGTGAAGCTGCGCGTGACGCTGGAGGCCCAATGAAAATTGCCGTCCTGAAAGAAACGCGAGCCGATGAGACGCGCGTCGCCGCCTCGCCTGAAACCGTCAAGAAATTTGTCGGGCTCGGCGCTGAAGTTGCGGTCCAAGCCGGCGCCGGCGACGGCGCGCGGTTTTCCGACGCTGAATTTCGCGACGCTGGCGCCGAGATCCGACCGAGCGCGGCTGATACGGCGCAGTCGGCGGATTTGGTGATCAAAGTGCAACGCCCCTCCAGCGAGGAGTTGCGGGTGTTGGGGCGCGGCGCGAGACTGGCGGCGGTGCTGTCGCCGTTTGATGAACCCGACAGCGTGGAAGCTTATGCGCGCCTTGGCGTTGATGCGTTTGCACTTGACCTGATGCCGCGCATTACGCGCGCGCAGTCGATGGATGTCTTATCCTCGCAATCAAACCTTGCCGGCTATAAGGCGGTGATCGACGCGGCGGCCTATTTTGGCAAAGCGCTGCCGATGATGATGACGGCGGCGGGGACGATTGCGCCCGCCAAAGTCTTTGTCATGGGCGCCGGCGTTGCCGGGCTGCAAGCCATCGCCACCGCAAGACGGCTCGGCGCGGTGGTCTCGGCCACCGATGTGCGCCTTGCCGCCAAAGAACAAGTTGAAAGCCTGGGCGCGACATTCGTTACAGTTGACGAAGAAGCGATGAAGGACGCCGAGACCACGGGCGGCTACGCCAAGGAAATGTCGGAAGACTTTCAAAAACGCCAGGCCGAGTTCGTCGCCGAGCATATCAAGAAGCAGGACATCGTGATTACGACGGCGCTGATCCCCGGACGCCCGGCGCCCAAACTGATCAGCGAAGAAATGGTGCGGGCGATGCGGGCCGGCTCGGTGATTGTCGATCTGGCGGCGGTGCAGGGCGGCAATGTCGCGCTGACGCGCCCGGGCGATGCGATCGAGACCGACGGCGTGACGATCCTAGGCTTTAACAATGTGCCGGGCCGGCTGGCGGCGGACGCCTCGAGCCTTCTGGCGCGCAATATCTACAATTTCATTTCCGCATTCTGGGACGAAGACAAACACGAATTTGTTGTCGATTGGGATGATGACATCTTCAAGGGCGTGGCGCTGACCCGCGAGGGCGCGGTGATCCATCCGGCCTTTATGAGCGAAGATGCAGCGCCCGCACCGGCGGCGCCAACCAAAGACACCGACGACGATGACGCCTCTGCCTCTGAAGGAGCTGACGATGCAGGATAAACGCGAACAGATCGAGGAAGCGGCAAAGGCCGCCGAAGAGCTGGCGCAAACAGCGGAAGCGGCTGCCGCCAACGCCACCGGCAATGCGGATGCGGCGACCACCGCGGCTGAACAAGCGCGCGACATAGCCGACCAACTGGCGGCGCTGGCGGCGGCGAGCCCGATTTCTGACTTTGTGTTCCTGTTGACGATTTTCATCCTGACAATTTTTGTCGGCTATTACGTTGTCTGGTCGGTAACGCCGGCGCTGCACACGCCGCTGATGTCGGTCACCAATGCGATCTCATCGGTGGTTATTGTTGGCGCGCTGATCGCGCTGGGCGCTGACCTTGCCGGGTCGGCCGCCGGCGGCTGGTCGAAAGCGCTCGGGTTTGGCGGCGTCGCGCTGGCAAGCGTCAATATTGTCGGCGGCTTTCTGGTGACCCAGCGCAAGCTTGAAATGTATAAGAAGAAGGAGCGATAGAGGCGCTTATGGCCGATAACCTCCCAGCGTTACTCTATGTCGTCGCGGGCATCCTTTTCATTCTTGCCTTGCGCGGATTATCGTCGCCGGAAACGGCGCGCCAGGGCAATCGCTTTGGCATGATCGGCATGGGGATTGCCGTCGCAACGACGCTGTTCGTTTTACAAAATAAGGGCTTTGGCACCTGGTTTTTAATCCTCCTTGCGGTCGCCGCCGGCGCGGTTCCGGGCGCTTATATTGCGCGCAAAATCCCGATGACGGCGATGCCGCAACTGGTGGCGGCGTTCCATTCGCTGGTAGGACTGTCGGCGGTGTTTATCGCCTGGGCGGCGTTTTTGGCGCCGGAAGCATTCGGGATTGGCGAGCAGAACAACATCCACATGCAATCGATCGTCGAGATGTCGCTCGGCGTTGCGATTGGCGCAATTACGTTTTCCGGCTCCATCATCGCGTTCGCTAAACTCAACGGTAATATGTCCGGCAAGCCTATACTGTTGCCGGCGCGCCATTCGATCAATCTCGGGCTCGGGGTTTTGATCCTCTTATGCATCGGCCTGTTGATGACCTTCGAGCAATCCACCGCAACATTCATGGTGCTGACGCTGGCGGCGTTTATTCTCGGGTTTTTAATCATCATTCCGATTGGCGGCGCCGACATGCCGGTGGTGGTCTCGATGCTCAACTCCTATTCAGGATGGGCGGCGGCGGGCATCGGCTTCACGCTGGAGAACATGGCGCTGATTATCACCGGCGCGCTGGTCGGCTCTTCCGGCGCCATTCTTTCCTACATCATGTGCAAGGCGATGAACCGGTCGTTTGTTTCGGTCATTCTCGGCGGCTTTGGCGGCGAGGACGCAGCAGCTAGCGCTGGCGGCGAAGAAGAGCGCCCAGTCAAACGCGGCTCTGCGGATGATGCTGCGTTCATTATGAAAAACGCCAGCAAAGTCATCATCGTGCCGGGCTACGGCATGGCGGTGGCGCAGGCGCAGCACGCGTTGAAAGAAATGTGCGATAAGCTCAAGGAAGAAGGCGTTGAGGTTAAATACGCAATCCACCCGGTGGCGGGACGTATGCCCGGACACATGAACGTCCTGCTTGCTGAAGCGCAGGTGCCTTATGACGAGGTCTTTGAGCTGGAAGACATCAACGCCGAATTTCGCACCGCCGACGTCGCCTTTGTCATCGGCGCCAACGACGTCACCAATCCGGCGGCGAAAACCGACAAGGCCTCGCCGATTTACGGCATGCCAATCCTCGATGTTGAAAACGCCGGCACGGTGTTGTTCATCAAACGCTCCATGGCGGCGGGCTATGCCGGCGTTCAAAATGAACTGTTCTTCCGCGATAACACGATGATGTTATTCGGCGACGCCAAGAAAATGTGCGAACAAGTCGTCAAGGCGCTTTGATTTGGGTGGAGGCGGGGCGCCTTCGCTTGAATGGGAGGGACCCTTATGACGAAGTTTTTGTTAACCAGCGCAGCCGTGCTTGCCTTGGCCGGATGCGCGTCATTGCCTTTGGTTGGGACTAATGACGAAGACATAAAAGCGACGAATGCAGCCCGTCTCGAAGCGGCGCTCGATGCGCAACCGGACGCGGCCAAAGCGCGCTACCAATATCGCCACCCAAAACAAACGCTTGAGTTTTTTGGCGTCGAACCGGGCATGACGGTGGTCGATACTCTGCCCGGGGAAATCTGGTATTCCGGCATTCTCGCGGCCTATCTCGGGCCGGACGGCAAGGTGATTGGCGCCGATTACTCAGTCCCCATGTGGACGTTGTTTGGCGGCTTCGCTGATGAAGAATACCTCGCCAAGCGCCCGACCTGGGCCGCGGACTGGGTCAGCAAGGCCGCCGATTGGCCTTATGAGGACGCCGCCGAAGTCGGCGCCATGGTCTACGGCTCCGTGCCGGATGAGCTGGCCGGAACGGTTGACGTGGTGCTGGTTGTGCGCGCCATGCATCACTTTAACCGGCTAGAAGAAGAGGGCGGGTTTCGCACCCAAGCCTTCGCCGACATCAACAAGGTGTTGAAATCCGGCGGCGTCATCGGCGTCGTCCAGCACCGCGCGCCGGTGGAAAATTCCGATAAATGGGCCGAAGGCGATAATGGCTATCTCAAACAAGACCAGGTGATCGCCGCCTTTGAGGCGGCCGGGTTTGAATTTGTCGCCGCCAGTGAGATTAACGCCAATCCAAAAGACCATCCGAGCGAGGACGAATTCGTCTGGCGCCTGCCGCCAATTCTCGGCACGAGCAAGGAAGATGATGCGCTAAAGGCTGAGATGATCGCGATTGGCGAGTCTGACCGGATGACGTTGCTGTTTCGAAAGCCCTGAGGCAGCGGAGGCCTATTTGATATTGAAATTAAACTGGCGCATCAGGTGAACCCCGACGGTAAACTGATCACGGTCGCCAAACTGTGCGATAATCGGCGTTTTGGCAATTTCTCCGTACACATAGGAATAGGTTGCGTAGGGGTTAAATGACCAACGGTCGCCAATATTGACATAGCCGGTGACGCTGACGCCGATATCGCGGAACCCTGCATTGGCGTCATAGACAGGCAGACGCCCTCCGGACCGCGCAGACTGCGCCGGCGTCACGGAGAAATAGGCGTCCGCATAGCGGTTGCCGACCCAGCTTGCTCGCGCGGTTGTGGACAACGAGAACAAATCGGACCGAAATATCAGCGCCGTCAGGACGCCGTCAACGATGGTTCCCCGGTGCCCGGTTTTCAACCCATGGCGCACCTTGGCCTTTACCGCAAAACGGTCGAGGAAAGTGGTGGCGGCGAACCCGCCAAACTCAAATGTCGTACCAACATCGCCAAGGCCAAACAGATCGGGGTTATCATCCTGGTCGCGGCGTCTGGCGATACGCAAGGTTGGGCCTGCGCGGAAGCGTGAAAATCCAAATAGCGCAATGTCGGCGCCGGAATCATCAAGAAAAACGAAGTTTTTTACTTTGATGTAGACTTGCGGATCGGGTCTGTATTCATAATCGTCCGATCCGAAATAATCAGGCCGGTAAACCGGCCCAAGGCCAAAACTGAGATTGGTTTCTTCCGGGGTGAGGAAATTAAAGGCGGAGAAAAATCCGCGATTGTTATCTTCAGGGCCGAGAGAAATCCGCGAGCCGGTTAGATCCTCATCCTCATCATCACGCCAGCGCGGGCCGAAAACCAACGGATCGAGGCGCGGCTCGTCGAGGTCCTGATGGTCGCGCTCCTGCTCATCAGAAATAAGCCGCGCTTTTTCTTGGGCTTCTTGCTCCTGACGGATTTTTTCCCGGCGCTCTTTTTCGGTTTCCCCGAACAGCATTGGGCTTAGCTGGGGCTCGTCAATATCCTGCTGCGCATGGGCTGGCGCGGCAATGGCGGCAAAAGACAGGCTGATGACGACCAGCCCGGCAGCGCCGTAAAATTTCGACTGCCTGGTATATTTACGCATCGTCATCCCCGCTCTACAAACACTTATCTTCACAAATAGTCAGCGCCTTAGTCTACATCGCAACCCTTAGCGCCATTACAAGATTTTTCATTTTTAACGCTGGCTTGTATTTTCTGATGATTCGGCGCGGTTGCGTGTCCGGTTTCTTCGATTCCGTCACAGGCAAGCTGCGGCTGTCGCGTGACGCGGCCGAAGAGCCATTTCAATCGACGGCCTTGTCGATGGCCTCGCCAGCGCTTTCAATGTCGCGACCCACGCCCTTGACGGTCTCGCAGGAGGCAAGGAAAAAGCTAACAATCAGAAGACAAGACAGCCAACGCATAAAAGACCCCGCATATTATCGTTAATGCGCACTATTATGCCGATTGTACGCCGTTGGGGAAGACGGCGGAGTATAAAAAATAAGTAGTCTTGAGGCCCTAAACCAGACCTTCGCGCTGCATTTTCTTGCGCATCAGCTTGCGCGCACGGCGTATCGCCTCCGCCTTCTGGCGGGCGCGCTTTTCGGACGGTTTTTCGTAGAATTTCCGCCGTTTCATTTCACGAAACGTGCCCTCACGCTGCATTTTTTTCTTAAGCGCTTTAAGGGCTTGCTCGACATTATTGTCGCGGACA
>JAJFFZ010000079.1 GCA_021776395.1 Hyphococcus sp.
GTCTGCGCCTTTAGTGGAACAGACCGGATGCAAGCGGCCTACGCACATGCGCGCGAACAACGCTATCGGTTTTATTCTTATGGTGACGCCTGCCTGCTGGAGAAAAACGAATGACTGAAATTTCCTTCGATGATTTCCTCAAAGTCGATATCCGGGTCGGCACGATTGTCGACGCTGCGGAATTTCCCAAGGCCCGCAAACCGGCATGGAAAGTCTGGGTCGATTTCGGCGCCGATATCGGCGTTAAAAAATCATCGGCGCAGATCACCAAGCATTACGCCAAGGACGATTTACTCGGACGCCAGGTGGCGGCGGTGGTGAACTTTCCGCCGCGCCAGATTGCTGACTTTATGTCTGAAGTCCTGGTGCTCGGCTTTGCTGATGCGGGTGGCGAGATTGTGCTGTTGCAGCCCGAACGCGCCGTTCCCAATGGCGGGAGAATGCTTTGACGGATACGTTTTCCTTTGAGTTTCAGGCGAGGGATGCTGAGGCGCGCACGGGCGTCATCAAAACCCCGAAAGGCGATATCCGAACGCCCGCCTTCATGCCTGTCGGCACCGCCGGCACGGTCAAGGCGATGCTGCCGGACCATGTCCGCGCCACCGGCGCCGATATTGTGCTGGGCAACACCTATCATTTAATGTTGCGGCCAACGGCGGAACGGGTGGCCGCGCTTGGCGGGTTACATAAATTCATGAACTGGCTGCGGCCAATCCTCACCGATAGCGGCGGATTTCAGGTGATGTCGCTGTCGAAGCTCCGTAAGCTGACCGAAGAGGGCGTCTCGTTTCAATCGCATATCGACGGCTCGAGCCATATGCTGACGCCGGAACGCTCGATTGAAATTCAATGCCTGCTCGGCTCCGACATCCAGATGCAACTCGACGAATGTCCGGCGATCCCGATTGCTCATGATGATGCGCGCCAATCAATGGAACTGTCGGCGCGCTGGGCGGCGCGTTCCAAAACCGCTTTCGTGGAAAAATCAAAACCCGGCCAGGCGCTGTTCGGCATCGTCCAGGGCGCCAATTTTGAGGACCTGCGCCGGGATAGCCTCGACCGGCTGATGGAGATAGATTTTCCGGGCTATTCCGTCGGCGGACTGGCGGTTGGCGAGGGCCGCGAGGAAATGTTTCGCGTGCTGGAGTTTACAACCCCGCACATGCCTTTGGGCAAGCCGCGCTATCTGATGGGCGTCGGCAAGCCGGCCGACATTGTCGGCGCGGTGGCGCGCGGCATCGATATGTTTGACTGCGTCGCGCCGACCCGCTCCGGCCGCCACGGCCAGGCCTGGACCAAGGCCGGCCCGATCAACATCAAAAACGCCCGCTACGCCGACGACCCGGAGCCCCTGGACGCACAAAGCGACTGCCCGGCAAGCCGCGATTATTCCAAAGCCTATCTCAACCATCTCTTCCGGGCCGGGGAGTATCTCGGGCCCATGCTGCTGACCTGGCACAATCTGCAATATTATCAGGACCTTATGGCGGCGATGCGCGAGGCGATATCAGCCGGTCGCTTTGGCCAATTCATCGCCGATTTCAAAGCCGCGACGGGCGAAGAGATCGTTTAAAAAAACGCTCCCGCAGCGCGGCAGAATCAGTTGACCGAGCCAAACCCCGCCCCTATGTTCCGGCGCTCGAAAAGCGGAAAGCCGCTTCGTTTGTCGAAGCGGCTTTGTCATGTTAAGCGAGCGCTAATAGCGCTTAAGCGCCACACCACCACGCTTCGTGGGCCCATAGCTCAGTTGGTAGAGCAACTGACTTTTAATCAGTAGGTCGCAGGTTCGAACCCTGCTGGGCTCACCAAAACCTCGTTTGCAACCAAGTTTCCGCCTACCCTCCTCGCCCCGCTTATCAGCCCAGGCCAGACCCGTTATCAGGCCTAGTGAAGCAGAGCTGAAACGCCTCAAAACCCTGCTTCCAGCCGCTTGCGCGGGGCCCGGCTTTCGTCTATAGACCGCCGCTCATTCAGGAATTTTCAGCCGCCGTGAGGGCCCGACGCCCGCGGCAGCTTTTTGCATTGAGGATGCCCTATCCATGGCCGACGCAGACGTCTTTTATTGTGAACCGCGCAAACGCACTGGCACCGGCGGCGCCCGGGCGGTCCGGCGCGATGGCTGGGTTCCCGGCGTTCTTTACGGCGGCGGCGAGGAGCCGACGCCGGTCCGGCTGAAGCTCAATGAGATCAACAAAGCCTATCTCAGCGGACGCTTGCGCCCGCAGCTGGCGATGATCGATGTTCCGGGCCAAGACAAACACCAGCCGGTGATCCCGCGTGATTTTCAGATCCACCCGGTCAAGGGCATGCCTATCCATGTCGATTTTATGCGGGTTGACGACAATACCCGCATCGACGTTGAAATTCCGGTGCGCTTTGTTGGTGAAGAGGAATCGCCCGGCCTCAAACGCGGCGGCGTCCTCAACATTGTCCGCCACACCATTCACGTCTATGCGCCGGCGACCGCGATCCCGGAATTTTTTGAGTTCGATATTTCCGAAATCGATATCGGCGATGCGGTCCACATCTCCTCTGTGGCGATGCCAACCGGTGTTAAGCTGGTGACGACGGACCGCGACTTTACGGTTGCGACCATCGCGGCGCCGTCTGCTGTGCGTTCAGCTGGCGAAGAAGAAGAGGACGAAGCCGAGGCGGAAGCGGCCGAAGGCGAAGAAGCCGCTGCAGAAACAGAAGAAGGCGCGAAGGCGGAGTAAGCGCCTTCTCGACGCTCAGATCTTTGTCTCCTGGCTTCTGCGCTGCTTTAAACGGAGCGCGTCATGATCGTTCTCGTAGGCCTCGGCAATCCCGGGGACAAACATGCGCGCCATCGCCATAATGTCGGCTTTATGGCGGTGGACGCGATCGGCGACGCACATGGCTTCGGCCCAGCGCGCACAAAATTCAATGCTGAAATCCGCGAAGGCTTTCTCACCGGCGAAAGCGGCCGGGTTAAAGCGCTGATTGTCAAACCACAGACCTATATGAACGAGTCCGGTCTCGCGGTTCGACAAGTTGCGGATTTCTACAAGCTGGAGCCGCCCGATTTTGTCATCTTCTATGACGAGCTTGACCTCGCCTCCGGCAAGCTGCGCATCAAGACCGGCGGCGGCGCGGCGGGGCATAATGGCATCCGTTCGATTGACGCCCATCTTGGAAACGGGTTCCGGCGGGTGCGCATCGGCATCGACCATCCCGGCGATCGCTCGAAGGTCACCGGCCATGTGCTCGGCAATTTCGCCAAGGCCGATCAGGAGTGGCTCGCCCTGATGCTCGACGCCATCGCCAGCGCGGCGCCATATCTCACCACTGACGACCAACGCTTTGCCTCGGAAGTCGGCCAAAAGACGGCGCCGATACGCCCTGAAAAACCGCGCCGCGCCAAGCCGGATACTGGCAAAGCCAAACCTGCGGGCGATGCCCCCGCCAGCGCCGACCAGAAACAACCAGACAAGACCGATGACGCCGCGCCGCCGACGCAAAACCCGTTTGCCGACGCGCTGCAAAATCTCTTCGGCCGCAAAAAATAGAAAGACGAATTCATGGGTTTTAAATGCGGCATTGTTGGGCTGCCGAATGTCGGCAAGTCAACGCTGTTTAATGCGTTGACCAAAACCGCCGCGGCGCAGGCGGCGAACTATCCGTTCTGCACCATCGAGCCCAATGTCGGCGATGTGGCGGTGCCCGAAGCGCGGATGAAACAACTCGCCGAGATCGCCGGCTCTGCGGAAATTCTGCCCGCCCGCATGCAGTTTGTCGATATCGCCGGCCTCGTCAAAGGCGCCTCAAAGGGTGAAGGCCTCGGCAATCAGTTCCTCGCCAATATTCGCGAGGTTGACGCCGTGGTTTATGTGCTGCGGTGTTTTGATGATGACGATGTCACGCATGTGACCGGCACAATCGATCCGATTGCGGATTTTGAAATCGTTGAAACCGAATTGATGCTCGCCGATCTGGAAAGCCTGGAAAAGCGCCGCGCCAATCTTGAGAAAAAAGCCCGGGGGCAAGACAAGGAAGCCAAGGCGATGCTGGTGCTGGTCGACAAGGCGCTGGACGTATTACGCGAGGGCGTGCCGGCGCGCAACGTCGAGATTGACGCCGACCATGAAAAAGCCTGGCAGGGCTTGCAGCTCCTCACCTCCAAGCCGGTGTTGTTTGTCGCTAATGTGGACGAGGATGCGGCCGCCGACGGCAATGCGTATTCCCGCTCGGTTGAGGAAAGCGCCAGCAAAGAAGGTGCGGCGACGGTGGTGATTTCGGCGAAGATCGAATCCGAGCTGGCGCAACTCACCGATGACGAGCAGGCGGAATATCTGGAATCCCTCGGCCTGGAAGAACCCGGCCTCAACCGCCTCATCCGCACCGGTTACGACCTCCTCGGCCTACAGACCTATTTCACCGCCGGCCCCAAAGAAACCCGCGCCTGGACCATCAAACGCGGCGCCACGGCGCCGCAAGCCGCCGGTGTCATCCATACCGACTTCGAACATGGTTTCATCCGTGCAGAAACGATTCCCTATGACGATTACGTATCTCTAGGCGGCGAACAAGGCGCCAAGGAAGCCGGCAAAATGCGCCTCGAAGGCAAAGACTACATCGTCCAGGACGGCGACGTGATGCATTTCCGGTTTAATACTTGAGAGCGGTGGCGGTCGATGGCGCACATCACAGTGGTCACGATTAACTGGTTGTCGGTTGGCGCATACGCGCCATCCGTTATGAATGTGTAGGTAGTAAATCCGCTTTGTCATCCAATATAGAAGGCCTCGGCACATCCCTTAGCTTGGGTGACGGCAAATCCTTATCGGCGGCAATTACACACGCCTCTCGCCACTTCATATCCCAAAGATATAATTCGGCGGTAAAAAGTTGCTCCAAGAGGAGTGAAAAACTCCAAGCAAACCCACTGTAGATGATGACAGAAAACCAAACGCCATCGCTAATCACAGCGTCTGTATTGTCGGCTATAGCAAAAACGATTGCGGGCGGAATAAACACTATAGCCGCCGCCAATTCCGTAAGAAGAAAACCAGCTGCAAATTCTGTTTTATGCGACTGCGCAACGGCTAGCCCACGGCGAATTGGGGTCTTGTGACTTTCCCAAGCGATCGCTGGGAAGATCAGAAATGCGACCATACGGACACCTTTTCTTAAGGCATCAAAGAACGCCGCAGAAATAGAAAGCCGTCCATCACCGCCCAGGGTTCTTGCGATATTTTCTGGAGTTGCCTGCTTATCGGTTTCAGAATTTTTGCCCCTAACAAACATCTCCACAACAGTAATCAGAAACCAGATAATTGCCCACGCCAAAGTAACTGGCAGCGCGCGCCATACGTTTTTAAGCGCCACACCAATAGGAGAAAGCAACCTCATTCGCTTTCCGGTTTCGATCAGCCTGATCTGCTCAAGCAGGATAAAGCTCGACGCGGAGAGTAATACGGAGAGCGCTAGTATAAATCCGAAAACCACAGCAAGCCCCAGAAGGAACGTCGCGGAATCCCAGTTGAAATAGAAATATAGGTATACAACCATTGGCGCGTAAATCGCCCAAACCAAAATCAATGGCAGAAGAACCACAGGATAGCGAACTGCGACCTTAATTACTGCGCCAAACAGTGCAGTTGCGTTCTTTATTCCATCAAACATTCCGCAATAATAGATATATCATGCATGTCATCAAGTACTGATAATTACGTGCTCTGTTGATAAATTTGCTCGCCATAGCAGG
Source organism: Hyphococcus sp. (assembly GCA_021776395.1). Taxonomy (GTDB): domain Bacteria; phylum Pseudomonadota; class Alphaproteobacteria; order Caulobacterales; family Parvularculaceae; genus Hyphococcus. The sequence goes on from JAJFFZ010000079.1 coordinate 5,726, forward strand.
CGGTCAAAATAGCCAAAACACACCCCACCCTCACGCCTTCAAAAAACGCCCCGCCACCGCAGACAGTTTTTCGCACATCGCCGGATCGCGTTTCTCCGCTGGGGTAATCACCGCGTAGTCGAGGCAGGTTTCAATGCCGAGCGGTGACGGCGTGCGCGTTGGCCCTAACAGCGTCGCCAGCTTTTCGATCAGGCGCGCGCCGTTCATGGTGTTCTGTTTCATGGTTTCTAAGATATGCGAGACTTCCACCGGCCCCGCCGTCTCGTGCCAGCAATCATAGTCGGTCACCATCGCCACCGTCGCATAGGGAAGCTCCGCCTCGCGGGCGAGCTTTGCCTCCGGCATGTTGGTCATGCCGATGACGTCGCAGCCCCAGGAGCGATAGAGATTAGATTCCGCCAGCGATGAAAATTGCGGCCCGTCAATCGCGAGATACGCCCCGCCGCTTGCATGAGGAATATCGAGCGCCTTGCAGGCGGCCTCGGCCGCGGCGCCCAGCGCCGGGCACACCGGATGCGCCATCGACACATGAGCAACAAAGCCGGGACCGAAAAACGATGAGGCGCGGTTTGTGGTGCGGTCAATATACTGATCGACGATGACGAAAGTTCCGGGCGCGAGGCGCTCGCGGAACGAACCGCAGGCGGAAAGCGAGATCAGATCGGTAACGCCGGCGCGCTTCATGGCGTCGATATTGGCGCGGTAGTTGACGTCGCTTGGCGGCAGGACATGGCCCTCGCCATGGCGCGCCAGAAAAACCACCTCAAGCCCGCAAAGCCGTCCGCGCACCAACCGATCCGATGGCGCGCCCCAGGGCGTCTCGATTGTGAGGCGTTCAACATCTTCCAGCGCATCCATAGCGTAAACGCCGGAGCCGCCAAGGACGCCGAGGATGCGTTTTTGATCGGTCACTTTGCTATCCATTCAAAAAAACCGGCGCTGCAGTTTACGCAGCGCCGGTTTAATTTCAAAACGCAATACTGTGATCGGGCCAAGATCGGTTTAGTGCTGATCCGACCACACCTTACGGTAGGACCAGTAAAGCAGGCCGGCGAGGATTATCAGATAGATCAGCGACATCACGCCGAGCGATTTGCGTGCATCCATCTTTGGGTCGGCCGCCCACATTAAAAACTCCGTCACATCGGCGGCATATTGCTCAACCGTCGCCGGCGATCCATCCGCATACTCAATCAGGCCGTCGAACAGCGGCGGGGCCATGGCGAGGACGCCGCCAACCGGCACGTCGACGCCCTCAAGCGGGTGTCCGTGCTCGTCGAGAAATTCCGGACGCAGCGTTTGCGACATATCGCCGTGGAAATACGGATTGAAATATTGGCCAGCGTCGATCTCTACGGTCGCCGGTGTTTCTTGATAGCCGGTCAACAGGCTGTAGACATAATCCGGTCCAAAGTGGCGCGCTTTGGTGATCAAGGACAGATCCGGCGGCAACGCATTATTGTTCGCCAGCCGCGCGATGACCTCGTTGGCAAACGGTCCCGGAATATGGTCCGCCGGCAGCGCCGCGCGCTCATACATATCGCCGCTATCGTCCGGCCCATCGACAATCTTGTAACGGTATTGCGCCGCCAGGGCTTTGACCACCGGGTTCTGGTTGGGATTGGCGCAATCGACCGTGTCGGGAATACCAGCCGGGCAGCTATCGAGATGAAACGGGCCGCCTTTTTGCCCGAGATTGCGGAACGACACCTGCTCTAGCCCGTGACAGCTGGAGCATACCGTCTCGTAAATCTGATAGCCGCGTTGCAGCGCGTCTTTGTCATAGGTTCCGAAAGGGCCGGAAAAATGCCAGTCACGCGCCTCTGGTTTATGTGCGCCGCCAGCGCTGGCCGCTGCGCTAGACACGCCAAGCAAACCTATAATCGCGGCAATCAGAACAGTTCGGATCATATTCATCGGATGCCTTTTCCCCTATTGCGCCGGCGCGGATTGCGCGCTCGCGGGCGCAGCGCCGCCGGGTTTGGGTGTTTTCAAAACAGATTCGGAAATTGAACGCGGCAACGGTTTGGGCGTTTCCAAAAACCCAAGCAATGGCAGGATGAGCAGGAAGAAAGAGAAATAATACGCCGTTGCGATCTGCGCATAGACAACATAGGAGCCCTCCGCCGGCTTGCCGCCGAGATAACCAAGCACCAGGCAAGCCGCAACGAAGATGAAAAAGAACATCTTCGCCGCCGGGCGGTAGCGCATCGAGCGCACTTTGGAGGTGTCGAGCCAGGGCAGGATGAACAATACCAGGATCGAGCCAAACATCGCCATCACGCCGCCGAGTTTCGACGAGATCGGCCCGATGTCAAAAGTGATCGCCCGCAAGATCGCGTAGAACGGCAGGTAGTACCATTCAGGCACGATCGAGGCCGGCGTTGAGAGCGGATTGGCTTCAATATAATTGTCCGGATGGCCGAGCCCATCCGGGTTGAAGAACACGAAGGCGGCAAACAGGATTAAGAAGACCACAATCGCGAAGCTATCCTTGACCGTGTAATAGGGGTGGAACGGCACGGTGTCTTTTTTGACGTCTTTGACTTCAACGCCGGTCGGATTGGCGTTGCCCGGAATGTGCAGCGCCCAGATATGCAGTATCACCACGCCGGCAATCGCGAACGGCAACAGATAGTGCAACGAGTAGAAACGGTTGAGCGTCGGGTTATCGACCGAGAACCCGCCCCATAAAAGCGTTCTGATATCATCGCCGATCAGCGGAATCGCCGAGAACAAGTTGGTGATCACCGTCGCGCCCCAATAAGACATCTGGCCCCAGGGCAGAACGTAACCCATAAACGCCGTCGCCATCATCAACAGGTAGATAACAACGCCAAGCATCCACAACACTTCTCGTGGTTCCTTGTAGGAGCCGTAATAGACGCCGCGAAACATGTGGATATAGACCGCAAGGAAGAACATCGACGCGCCGTTAGAGTGCACATAGCGCATCAGCCAGCCATAATTGACGTCGCGCATAATGTGCTCGACGCTGTTAAACGCCATCGACGTATGCGGCGTGTAATGCATCGCCAATATGACGCCGGTGATAATCTGGATGACCAGAGCAATCGCCAGGATGCCGCCAAACGTGTACCAGTAGTTGAGGTTTTTCGGGGTTGGAAAATCGACAAAACTGTCATGGGCGAGACGCACAATCGGCAGCCGGTCGTCCAGCCATTTTTCGAAGCCGGATGCGGGTTTGTATGTAGACGGATGGCTCATAATTAGTTCTCCCCTAACCTATTTTCACGACAGTGTCGGAAAGATACTCATAGGGCGGGACTTCCAGATTTTCCGGCGCCGGTCCTTTGCGGATACGTCCGGCGATATCGTAATGCGAGCCGTGGCACGGACAGAACCAGCCATTATAGTCGCCGCGATTCTCGCCCGACGCGGTGCCGAGCGGAATGCAGCCGAGATGGGTGCAGATGCCGACGACAATCAACCATTGCGGCCGCGCCTCGCCGTCGCTTGCCGTCACGCGCGCATCATCGGTCGCGTCAACCTTGCCGGAAAGATTGTCGTTGCGCGCGACATCGTCTTTCAGCGCGCCCAGCGGCGTCGCCTCGCCCTCGGCGATTTCCGCTTCGGTGCGGTGGCGGATAAACACCGGCTTGCCCTGCCACATGACTTTAATCGCCTGGCCAACCGAAACGCTGGAAAGGTCAACCTCACTGGTCGATAGAGCCAGCACCGAGGCGTCCGGGTTCATCTGATGCACCAGCGGCCAAATCGTGGCGCCGGCGCCGACAGCAGCGGTCGCAGCTGCGAAGATATGAATAAAGTCACGCCGGGTCGGCTCACCATCATCAGATGGTCCCGCGTCTGAAATTTCCGTCGTCATGGATGTTTCGCCTTAAGGAATGCGCTCGAGAGCTAAGAATCGCGAGGCTGTTTTGCATGTCTCTTGTACAAAGTCTAGGCGGCAAAGCGCTGCGTCCAAGTGTCCCAAAATCCGAAATTCGTCAACCTTTTCAAAATCTCCGGCGTGAATTCTGGATTGTTGGATACAGCCCTTAAATGGGCCAGACAGGGCTTTAAGGAGTTGAAATTCGTGCAAGACTTCCGCTCATAATGACAATTTCAAATCCGCCCGCGCGGCATCGCGCGCTTGAACGGGACAACAGCCGAAATCCGTGCAAAAACAGCCCCATGCGGCTGGCTTTGTATCAACCTGATATTCCCCAAAATGTCGGCGCGGCGATTCGGGCTGCGGCTTGTTTCGGCGCCGGACTGGATATTGTCGAGCCTTGCG
>JAJFFZ010000080.1 GCA_021776395.1 Hyphococcus sp.
TCGTCGAAAGACAACCTCAAATTTTACGACAATAGCGCCGGTCCAAACATGAATTTCCTGGCCAAGGCGCAGGCCCACGCAAGCGCAAAATAAACGCCGAACAGAGGATATCCCCATGAGACAAGCCGTTATCGTTTCGACTGCCCGCACGCCGATTGGCAAAGCCTATCGCGGGGCTTTTAACGCAACCACCGCGCCGGCGCTTGGCGCCCATGCCATTAAACATGCCGCAGAACGCGCCAAGGTTGATTTTGCAGAGATTGAAGACGTGGTCATGGGCTGCGCCTTGCAGCAGGGCACGGCCTTTCAAAATGTTGCGCGTCAGGCGGCTTTGCGCGCCGGTTTTCCGGTCAGCGTGCCGGGCATGTCGGTTGACCGTCAGTGTGCATCGGGAATGATGGCGATTGCGACCGCGGCCAAACAGGTGGTGGCCGACAATATGGATGTGGTTATCGGCGCCGGCGTTGAATCCATTTCCACCAACCAGACCAACGACATGTTTGTACGGCCCGACCCGTGGCTTTTGGAAAACCTGCCAGCGACGTATATGCAGATGATTGAAACGGCGGAAATTGTCGCCGAGCGCTACGATATTTCGCGCGCCGCCCAGGACGAATATTCGCTACAATCGCAACAGCGCACTCATGCGGCGCAACAGGCGGGCAAGTTTGACGATGAAATTGTCGCCATGCCCTCGGTGATGAAATTTAAAAATAAAGAGACCGGCGAGGTCTCCGACGTTGAAGCGACGCTTGAAAAAGACGAGGGCAACCGCCCGGAGACAACGCTTGAAGGCCTTTCCGGGTTGAAGCTGGTGTTCCCCGGCGGGCAGACCGTCAAGGAAGGCAAATGCATCACCGCCGGCAACGCCTCGCAATTGTCTGACGGCGCCTCCGCAACGGTGGTGATGGAAGTAAAACAAGCCGAACGCCGCGGTCTTGCCCCGCTCGGGATTTATCGCGGCATGGCGGTTGCGGGCACCAACCCGGATGAGATGGGCATCGGCCCGGTGTTCGCCGTGCCGAAGCTGCTTGAGAAAAACGGCCTCAAGATGGACGATATCGGCCTGTGGGAATTGAACGAGGCTTTCGCCGTGCAGGTGCTTTATTGCCGCGACAAGCTAGGCATTCCCGATGAGATTTTAAACGTCAATGGCGGCGCGATTTCCGTCGGCCACCCTTACGGCATGTCGGGCGCGCGCATGGTCGGCCACGCGCTGATCGAGGGCAAACGCCGCGGCGTAAAATATGTCGTCTGCACCATGTGCATCGGCGGCGGCATGGGCGCGGCTGGATTGTTTGAGGTCGCGTAAGGAAATCGGTTTAATGAACTAAGATGTTTCTGTTTTTCTCTTAAAATATACGTGTTAGATTCAACTTCTATGGGTTGGGCAAAATATCATATTGAAAAACTACAGGCTGGTGAGGTGGTGCAATTTAGGCCGCGTGGAAAGTCCATGTCGGGGAGAATCGAGTCTGGCCAATTATGTACTGTTGCGCCAGCTGAGTCGGAAACAATCAAGGTCGATAATATTGTTCTTTGTCGCGTTAGAGGAAATGACTATCTTCACATTGTAAAAGCGATTGATGGCGCTCGTTATCAGATCGGAAATAACAGGGGGCTCATAAACGGTTGGATTAGTGCAAATGCAATATTTGGAGTTTGCACAAAAATTGATGCGTAATCGGAGCCTGGAATAACGCTTTGAGTAGCGTCTGATCAAACCGTGCACAATCTGCTTGAGTCCGCATCAAAGCCCGCGCTAAGACCTATGGTATGACAGATAAGCTTCCAGACCGCTTAAGCGTTAATCCGAAGAGCCCGTTTTACGATGAGGCGCTGCTTGAGTATGGCATCGGCGTGCGCTTCAAGGGCGAAGAGAAAACCAACGTCGAAGAATATTGCATATCGGAGGGATGGATTCGCGTGCCCGCCGGCAAGGCAGTGGACCGCAAAGGCAACCCTATGACCATTCTTCTAAAAGGCCCGGTTGAGGTCTGGGTCAAGGAAGTTTGACTTTGCCGCCGCCTCTAAAGGCCGGCTTGTGACCTACGACTACAACCTTATCTATGCGCTTATCAAACAAGTGCCCAAGCGGCAGGTTGCAAGTTACGGGATGATCGCCAGCCTGTTGCCAGGCGTAACGGCGCGGATGGTCGGGCGGGCGCTGTCGCATATGCCGCGCGGCGAAAAAGCGCCGTGGCATCGCATCGTCAATTCCAGCGGCGCGATTGCCTCGCGCGCTTCCGCCGGCGAACATCGCCGAAGGTTGTTGGCGGAGGGTGTTGCGTTTCATAAAAACGGTAATGTCGATATCGGCGCCCATCGCTGGCGCGGACCATCGCCGGTATGGATCGCCAAAACCTGCGCTGACCCGGTTGAGGTAATGGAAACCGTCGCCGGCTGGCGGCGCTAGTGTTAGTCTAAATAAAGCCAAACAGAGTAAGGCCGAGAATCATCTGGCAGATGAAGCCAGCGAAGAACAATACCGTGCGGATGACGGGCGCGCGGCCCACATAGACAAAATAATGCGCCACACGCAGCCAGAAGAATACCGCGGCGGTGATCGCCGTTGTTGCGGTATTAGCGCCAACCATCTCAAGCGTCAGGATCAGCACTGCAAAAATAATCAAGTTCTCGACAGCATTCGCATGCGCCCGTTGCGCCCGGCGCGCCCATGCGCTTTCAAGCCGGAACTCGTGCTCGGTATCCATAAGCGCGGGGCCAAGACCCCATTGACTGATCAGCGCGACGATATAGGGAATCCATAACAACGCTGTGAATAGTGTCGTTGCGCTGAGCCAGAAAAGTTCTGGTGAAAGGTCCTGCATCGATTGCTCCTTCAAATTTCATGGAGCCTTGATATGATGCACAAACCCAAACAGGTGAAGTACGCAATAATAATGCACTAAGTGCATTATTATGCACCGAAGGAATGAATTGTGACCCGAAAACAGCGCCACACAGTATATGTCGACTGCCCAATAGAAGCTTCACTCGATTTAATTGGCGGAAAGTGGAAGGCGTCAATTTTGTTTCGGATTTCACAAGAGGTTCGTCGTTTCAATGAGCTTCGGCGTTTATTTCCAAAAATCAGCCAACGAATGTTGACAAATCAGCTCAGGCAATTGGAGGCAGACGGCCTCCTCCATCGCGAAGTATATGCTCAAATCCCTCCCAAAGTAGAATATAGCTTAACTGAGCGTGGTCGTACCTTGCTGCCTGCGCTGGACGCTTTATATGCGTGGGGGAAAAGTCATATGGCTGAGGTGAAATAATGAATATTGTTTTTGTCCTGTATACGAACCTCACCCAGCTCGATTTTACCGGACCGTTGCAGGTGTTGTCGCGTCTGCCGGACGCGAGCGTTCATCTGGCCGCCAAAACGATTGACCCGGTGAGCACCGATGCGGTGTTGAAAATTCCGCCGACCACTACGTTTGCAGATTGCCCGCCAGCCGATGTCTTGTGTATTCCCGGCGGCTTCGGCGTTGATGATGCGATCAATGATGCGGCTCTGATGGACTTCGTCAAGCGCGAAGGCGCGCGGGCGAAATATGTTACTTCCGTGTGCACCGGCGCTTTCGTTTTGGGCGCTGCGGGCCTCCTCAAAGGCAAGCGTGCGACGACGCATTGGGCGTTTCACTCGGCGCTGGAAGGGGTTGGCGCCATTCCGGTGCGAGAGCGGGTGGTGCGCGACGGCAATATCTTTACCGGCGGCGGCGTCACGGCGGGGATCGATTTCGCATTCACGCTGGCGGCGGAGATTGCCGGCGAGGCATTCGCCTCGAGCCTGCAGCTTGGCATCGAATATGATCCCGCCCCGCCTTTTGCGGCAGGTTCGCCCGATAAAGCCCCGGCTGAGGTGCTAAAGCTGGTGGAGGCGTTTTATGCGCCGCCGCTGGAGGCCTTTCGCGCCGCGCTGGCCCGCTCGATGGGCAATTCTTAAGCTTTGGTTAAGGCGGTTTCCCCAAATTCGACACAATGTATTGTATAATTTGCAGCCGCCGATAAAGGCGGCGCGCCGCATGTCGGCTATCAGGAGTTAAGGTGATGAGATTTCTTTCTGCGACCCGGACAGTCTTTGTGGTGCTCGCCATGGCGATGACATTTGCAGGCGTCGCCGAGGCGGCCTCAAAAGCAAAGATAGAACGACGTACGGACGAGGCGCTCGCCGAGTTTCGTGACACTATTGGCGGCGCCGACGCTGTACTCGCTAAAGCCGTCGGCGTTCTCGTGTTTCCGAAAGTTATCAAAGCCGGCATCGGCGTTGGCGGTGAACGCGGACAGGGCGCCTTGCGTGTCAATGGCAAAACAGTTGCCTACTATTCCACACATTCAGCCTCTATCGGGTTTCAACTCGGCGCCCAGGCGCGTCGGCAGATCATCATTTTTCTCGACCCAGAAGCGCTGACGAAATTTCGCGCAAGTAGCGGCTGGGAAATCGGCGTTGATGCATCGGTTACGGCCATAACGCTGGACGCTGGCGGTACTATCGATACGACACAGCTGAACGAACCGATTGTCGCCTTTATCTTTGACGGCAAGGGGCTGATGTATAATCTGTCGCTTGAAGGCTCGAAGATTAGCCGGATAAAAGAGTAAGGAGCACTGCGCCGGCGGGTGGTTTAGCGAAACAGATCGATCGCCGCCAGATGCGCGCGTATTTCTCCTTCGGAGAGGAATGAGCCGCGGAAGCTGTTTTTGGCGAGCGTTTTGATGTCGTCCCGGCTTAAGTCGAGCGCGTTGATGACGGCGGCGAAATTATCGTTCATGTAACCGCCGAAATAGGACGGGTCGTCAGAGTTCACGGTGGCGCGCAAGCCGAGCGCGAGCATCTTTTTGAGTGGATGGGCGGTCATATCCTCGACGACGCAAAGTTTCAGGTTTGACAAGGGGCAGACTGTCAGCGTCATTTGCTCTTTGACGAGACGTGCAACCAACGCGTCATCCTCAAGCGAGCGGTTGCCATGGTCGAGCCGGTCGATATGCAACGCGTCGAGCGCTTCATAAACATAATCGGGCGGGCCTTCCTCTCCGGCATGGGCGACAAGCTTCAACCCGCGCTCGCGCGCCGCCTTGAAGACGCGTTTAAACTTAGACGGCGGATGGCCGAGCTCCGAGGAATCAAGGCCGACGCCGTCAATCCGGTCGAGCCAGGGCTCGGCCGCGCGCAATGTCTCGAGCGCGTCTTCCTCCGGAAGGTGCCGCAGAAAGCACATGATCAACTTGGAAGTCATGCCGAACTGTTTTTTCGCCAGCGACAGCGCCGTTAATATGCCGCCAATCGCGGTATCGAACTTGACGCCGCGCTCAGTATGTCCCTGAGGGTCGAAGAATATCTCCGTATGGCGAACATTGTCAGCGCGCACGCGGTTGAGATAGGCCATGGTGAGGTCGAAGAAATCTTCTTCTCTGTTGAGAACGCTCATGCCCTGATAATAAATATCGAGAAAATCTTGCAGGTTAGAGAAATTATAAGCGGCGCGCACTTCCTCCACCGATTTGAAGGGAATGTCGGTGTCGTTGCGTCGCGCCAGCGCAAACATCAGCTCAGGCTCAAGGCTGCCTTCAATATGAAGGTGTAATTCGGCTTTCGGCAGACTTGCCGCATAGGCGATCAGTTGGTCTTTCAATGTTACGCCTTTCGCATCGGTTGTAACTTCCAATAGGTAAGAGACCGCCATAACCATTCAAACGGTCCGAAGCGGAACTGCGTAAGCCAGATTGGCGACCAGATCAAAGTCGCAATCCAGATTGCCGCCACAGTCATCGCCTGTTCGGGGTAACTCACCGTGGCGATTTGCCCGAGGCCGGGCGGGCCATAATAAAGAAAGGCGCCGATAAGCGAGCACATCAAATAATTGCTGAGCGCCATGCGTCCGGCTGCGGCAAACGGCGCCCGCACCAATCCCAGGAACGGGACTTTGGCGAGGGCCATAATCAGCGCGGAATACCCAAACGCTTGCGGCAGGCTGCCCCAGAATTGTGCGGTCTGGGCGCCGAGGAGTTTCATCGGATCGAATTCTACGGCGAACATTTGCGTGGTTGCATATTGCGAGCCGGCATAGCCGATTGCCAGCGCCACAGCCCCGAGGACAACATAGCGTAGGAACGACCAGCCAAGAGTGAAGAAGCCCATTTTGTAAAGCGCCATGCCAAACATCATCACGCCGATATTGCGCGGTGCGAGGAAGAGTGTCTGGACTACTTGAAACAAAACCGCGGTTGGCGCCGTTTCCGGCAGACGCGCGAAGAAACCGCCGCGATAGGCCTCGATTTCAGCAGCGATGGCTTCCGGCGGCGGCGAGAACATTTCCGCAAGGAGTGCATCACGCTCTTCCGCCGGCATATATTCGAGCGCGAAATGTTGCGCAATCATCATCAGCGAGGCGAGTGCAACCAAAATAAAGCCAACAATAAACAGCGTGCGCACGCGCCAGCGACGGGCCAGCACGACGATTAGCCCAGCCACCGCATAAGGCGTTAAAATATCGCCGAACCAGATGAGATAGGCGTGCAGCGAACCAAGGATCAACAGCCAGAACATGCGCCGGTAGTGCAGGCCAAATTTGGGTGAGGGTTTTTCCTCGCCGACCATCAAGATGATGCCGGCGCCAAATAAAGCCGAGAAGATGGTGATGAATTTGAACTGAAAGAAAGTCGATGCGATCGCCCAGATGTCGCGGCCTTCGCCGACAAAATATTGCGTATTCAGCGCCGGGTTAGCGAAATACGCCACCGGCATCGCCATCGCTTGAATGTTAATCGCGAGAATGCCAAGCACAGCCACGCCGCGCAAAATATCAAGGCTCTCAAATCGGTCCTGTTGCGGTCCTGCCAGCATGGCCCCTCTCCCATTTCATCCGTAAGGGGCCAAACCTACCCAAATAGCACGCAGTGTATAAGCCTAAGCGCCTAGTTATTTGAAAATTTCGCCGCACCGTCAGCACGGTTGATCGTAAACGCAGTTTTTTCAAAGGTGTTATAATCGCGGCTCTCCACAGTATCGATTGCCATAAACCGCGCCTTGGCGCTCTCACGGCCGATCTCCAGGTCAATATATCCGTGATCGTCGCCGGAAAGGTAGCGCACATCGTCGTTTTCGCTGACGGTGAGCGCGGTATATTCAGAGCCCTTGCCGCCGAGAAATCCTTTGCGGTAAGGCGAAGGCGAGGTTACGGAATGAGCGCCCAGTTCAACCCCGCGATGCTCGCCATTTTTGTCGGTAAGATCATTGGCCCACCAGGTGTGGGTGTCGCCGGTGACGACAATCATGCCGTCGCCGCCGGCCTCGCGCACCATGTCGTAAAATCGCTCGCGCGCGGCCGGGTATCCGTCCCAGGCGTCGAAATTTGTTGGCAGGCCGAGCCGGGAGACTTCAACGAAAGCGCGGCCCTGATCCCAGGTCTCCTGCAACGCATCGATTTCCTCTTCGGTCATATACGGATTCAAATCCGGGGTTGTAACTTTCGCCATGATGATTTGGTTGGCGATCAACCGCCAGGGCTGGCCGTCGTCGGCGGACTGGCGGATGGTGCGCGATAGAAAATCGATCTGAGCGGCGCCTAGCATTTCGCGACTTTGATCCCACAAGATGTCGGTTTTAAAATGCTCGACATCGTCAGCGGTCCTTAGACCACTGACGATTTCGCCATATTCAAACCCGCGCGCGCGCGCCATCAGACGGGTCTCTATTGCGCATACCGTTAGGAGGTCGCCATAAGAGAAGGAGCGAAAAAACGCTTCCGGCGCGCCAGCCGGCTCGCGCACCGGCATCCACTCATAATAGGCCTGGAGTGCGGCGCGACGGCGTACATCCCATTCGC
>JAJFFZ010000009.1 GCA_021776395.1 Hyphococcus sp.
CCCTATCCGGCCTCCTCGCCTTCGGCTGGACGGCGCACGCTTTTGAGATTGACCCCATACAGTTTGCCGCCATCACCCTCGCCAGCTGTGCAACGCAATGGCTCGGCTCAATATTAATCGCCACCCGCCCCGATTTTAAAAGCCCGCTCATCACCGCGCTTTCCCTCACGCTTTTATTGCGCGCCGACGCCGTCTGGCCGCTGGCGGCGGCAGCCGCGATCGCCATCGGGTCAAAATTTGCGCTGCGCCTTGGCGGCAAGCATGTTTTCAACCCGGCCAATATCGGCATCGTCGCGATGGTGCTGTTCACCGATGTTGCATGGACGACGCCGGGCCAGTGGGGAACTGCGGTGTGGTTTGCAGCGCTCCTTGCGGGCGCCGGATTGTTCGTCACCTATCGCTCGGCGCGCTTTGACGTACCGTTGGTTTTCCTCGGTGTCTATGCGGCGTTGATTTTTGGCCGCGCGTTTTGGCTGGGCGATCCGCTGTCGATCCCACTGCTGCGTTTGGAGAACGGCGCGCTAATCCTGTTCGCTTTCTTCATGATTTCCGATCCAAAAACCTCACCTGATGGCGCGATTGCCAGAGCCGCCTTTGCCGGCGGCGCGGCGCTGCTGGCTTATCTGATGGTGTTTCATTTCTATATCACCGACGGGCTGTTCTACGCATTAGCAATCATGTGTATCGCGCGCCCGCTGCTCGAATGGGCGGACCCCGCGCCGCATTATCGCTGGGGCGATCCGGTCGCATCGCTTAAAGGCCTTCGCAAACGACAATCGCCCAAAACCAGTTCTACGCACCCAGTTCCAGCCGAATAACCACCAGGGAGAGACCATATGAACCGTTCACTGAAGAAGTCGCTATTTGCCGCCGCCTCCGCCATCGCCGCCATTACCGTTACGGGCGGCGCGGTAGCTTTTTGCGGCTTCTATGTCGGCAAGGCGGACACCAAGCTGTTCAACAAAGCCTCCAAAGTCGCCATCATGCGCGACGGCAATCGCACCGTCATCACCATGGCCAATGATTTTCAAGGCGCGCTCACCGAATTCGCCACTGTCATTCCGGTGCCGGTGGTGCTCGAGGAAGAGCAAATCCACGTCACCGAAAACGCCATCCTCGACCATCTCGACGCCTATACGGCGCCGCGGCTGGTGGAATATTTCGATGAAGACCCGTGTGTGATGTATGACCGCCTTGAGATGAGGATGCCTCAAGCGGCTATGTCGCTTAGCGGCGCTAGTAAAGCACGAAAAAAGGACAGCCTCGGCGTCACGGTCGAGGCCGAATACACCGTCGGCGAATATGATATTCAGATCCTTTCAGCGGACCAGTCCGACGGGCTTGCCGACTGGCTGAAACAAAACGGCTATAAGCTCCCCGACGGCGCAGAGAAAATCCTTGGCAGCTATATCAAGCAGGGAACAAAATTTTTCGTCGCCAAGGTCAATCTGGAAGAGCAGGCCGCAACCGGGCTTAAATATCTTCGCCCGTTACAAATCGCATTTGAATCGCCGAAATTCATGTTGCCAATCCGGCTCGGCACGCTCAACGCCGACGGCAAGCAGCAGCTTTTTGCGTTTATGTTGACCCGCAGCGGCCGGGTTGAAACCACCAACTACCGCACCGTCAAGCTTCCCACTGGCATGGATATTCCGGTCTATGTGAAGAATGATTTCGGCTCGTTTTATAAGTCGATGTTTGAACAGCAGGTGGAAAAAGAAAACGAGCGCGCGGTGTTTCTTGAATACGCCTGGGACATGAACTGGTGCGATCCGTGTGCGGCTGACCCCTTGTCGCAGGCTGAGTTGCGCGAGCTTGGGGTTTACTGGGTCAGCGATGGCGGAAGCAACAAGCCCGGCATCATGCCGCGCCGGCCAATGCCGCAGGCGCGCGATGTCTTCGTCACCCGGCTGCACATTTCCTATGACGCTGAACATTTTCCGGAAGATCTGATGTTTAAGGAAACCAATGACCGCTCAAATTATCAGGGTCGATATGTTTTGCGGCACGCCTATAAGGGCGATGCGCAATGCGAAGCGGCGGAGCAATATCGCGCCAACCTGCCCAAGCGGTTTGAGAACGAAGCCCAAACCCTCGCCAACCTCACCGGCTGGGACATTGACGCCATCCGCGAGGATATGAACCAGGCCGGCCAAAATTTCGACGAGCCGAAGAAAGGCTCATGGTGGAAACGCCTGTGGGGCAATGACGCCAAGGAAGGCTAAGCAAAAATCCGGCGCGGCGCTGGCGGAATCCGGCGGCGGCGCCTATGCTCGCGGCCATGGCAAATTTTTTCACCCTCGGGCGTATCGCCCTCATCATCCCATTTGCCGCGATGTTTCTCGCTAATGCACAATGGAACATGAAAGCCGCGTTTGTGATTTTCGTTATCGCGGCAGTCACAGATTTTTTTGACGGCTGGATTGCGCGCGCCCGCAATGAGGTCAGCGCGCTCGGGGCCGCTCTCGACCCTCTCGCCGACAAGCTGCTGATCGCCGCCGCGCTAATCCTGCTTTTGCGCAACGGGATTATCACCGGCGCTGGCGTGATCGCGGTTCTTATCATTATCCTGCGTGAAATTCTTATCAGCGGCCTGCGCGAAGCGGTCACTTTGCGCGGCGGGTCGCTGAAGGTGACGCAGTTGGCGAAATGGAAAACCACCGCACAGCTGGTCGCCGCCGGGCTGCTCCTTGCCGCCGCGCCGCATGGGCTCGTCGGCGAGGCTTTGCGCCCGTTGGCGTCAGGCGGATTGTGGGTGGCGGCCGTGCTTACCTTTTGGACCGGCGCAGACTATGCTTACCACGCCGCGCGGATGTTGCGCGCCAAAAACACATGACGGAACCCGATGGCGATAGCGGACCTCAACAAAGTTGCAGAAGGCGCAGCCCATATCCTCATCGTCGATGATGATGACCGCATCCGCACGTTGTTAAAACGCTATCTCAGTGATAACGGATTTCGAACCTCTACAGCAGGCAATGCCGCCGAAGCGCGCCGGCTGATGCGCGGCGTCGAATTCGACTTGCTTATTCTTGATGTGATGATGCCGGGAGAATCCGGGTTTGATCTGACGAAATCCGTACGCGCGGCTTCGAATGTGCCGATATTGCTGTTAACCGCGCGCGGCCTGCCGGAGGACCGCATTGAGGGGCTGGAACGCGGTGCGGATGATTATCTCTCCAAGCCGTTTGAACCGCGTGAATTGGTGCTGCGGGCAAACGCGCTATTACGCCGGGCGCGGCCGGTGGCGCTCAACCGCAAGGCGCTCACCTTTGGCGACTGCACTTTCTCGGTTGGTCGCGGCGAATTGCGTCGTAATGGCGAACTTATCAAACTGACCGCCGGCGAGGCCGGCCTGTTAAAAGCGCTGGCGCAAAAACCTGGCGAGGCGATTTCCCGGCAAGCGCTGGCGGAGCAGACATCAACATCGCTGGAGCGTTCCGTCGATGTGCAGGTCACGCGGCTGCGCAAAAAAATAGAGGAAGACCCGCGCGCGCCGATATTTCTGCAAACCGTGCGCGGCGTCGGCTACGCGCTGATGGCGGATTGACCGGTGATGCTGCGGCGATATTTTCCCAAAAGTCTCTATGCACGCGTCGTTTTGATTGTCATCTTACCGATCTTTTTAATGCAAGCTGTCGTCACCGTGGTGTTCTTCAACCGTCACTGGGATTTGGTGACAGCGAATTTATCAGCCAATGTCGCCGGGCAAATAGCATTGATAACGCGGCTATATGAGGAAAACCCGCAAGCGTCGGAGCGTGCACAAATCGAACAATGGGCGCTTGATGACCTCGACCTCAGCGTCCGGTTTGAAGCCGGCGGCGGCATTCCGCAAAAGGACAAGCTGGCGCCGTTTAACGTTTATAATTCAACGCTGGAGCGCCGGCTCGGTGAGTCTCTCGAAAAGCCTTATTGGTTCAACACAAGAAGCTGGCCGGCATTTGTTGAAGTGCGCGTGCGGCTCGACGACGGGTTGCTGATTTTCTTTGCCTATCGCGACCGAGTGTTCGCAACCACCGGGCCAATTTTCCTATTCTGGCTAATCAGCACATCTGTCCTTTTGGGCGGCATCGCGATTGTGTTCCTGCGCAATCAGGTGCGTTCAATCTTGCGCCTAGCAAGCGCTGCGGAAGCCTTTGGGCGTGGGCGTGATGCGCCGGATTATCGCCCAACCGGCGCCACGGAAGTCCGAAAGGCTGGCTACGCTTTTATAGCCATGCGCGAACGCATCAAGCGTCAGCTTGAACAGCGCACGACCATGCTGGCCGGGGTCAGCCACGATCTTCGAACGCCGCTCACCCGGATCAAGCTGGCGCTGGCGATGGAACCCGACACGCCGGAAGTCGCCGCCTTGCGCAACGACGTTCTGGAAATGGAACGCATGGTCGAGGCCTATCTCGAATTTGCCCGCAGCGAGGCGTCAGACGAAGACCCGGATGTGTTCGATCTTAGTGAGATGATCCGCGAGGTAGAAAGCAACACCAAACGCACCGGCCACACGCTCCAGTTAGATATCCCCGCCGGCCTCGTTGTCG
The DNA here is from genome assembly GCA_021776395.1 of Hyphococcus sp. Taxonomy (GTDB): domain Bacteria; phylum Pseudomonadota; class Alphaproteobacteria; order Caulobacterales; family Parvularculaceae; genus Hyphococcus. The sequence continues at coordinate 4,539 of JAJFFZ010000009.1, forward strand.
CTGCACGGCGCAGCGCGCTGCAACGCGCCGTCAGCAACCTCGTCAACAATAGCCTGCGTCACGCCAATAAAGTCTGGGTCAGCGCCGAGCGTACGGAGCGCCATATAGAAATCTATGTCGATGATGATGGGCCGGGCGTTGATAAGAATTTATACGACGAAATTTTCAAACCCTTCACCCGTCTTGATGAGGCGCGCAACCTAAACGAAAGCGGCATGGGGCTGGGCCTGACGGTGGTGCGTGATGTTGCGCGATCGCATGGCGGCGAGGTTACACTCGACAAATCCGCCAGAGGCGGGTTGAGGGCGACTATCCGTCTGCCAATTTAATATGTGTACATGTAAAAGCCCTCCCATGGCGTGTATGGGAGGGCTGTAAGCGACGCCACTGAATGCAGGCCTTAATAGTAGTCGTAATATTTTATCAGATAACGGCTGCCGGAAACGATGTAGCTTTGGCCATAGCTGTCATAGCACATAGTCCCGCCGACAAGGGCTTTCATGCCTTTCCAATAACCGTCCTTTTGAACCGCCCGGCAATTATTACCGCTGGAATAGCCGGTGTTGTAGTGGCCGGCGCCGCGATAATAATCGGAATGGCCGCGACGATGACCGCGATTGTGCCTATTGCTGCGATGGCCGCGGTTGTGCCCGTTGCTACGGTGGCCGCGATCATGACCCCCGCTGCGATGGCCGCGGTTATGGCCATTGCTGCGATGGCCCCTATTGCTGCGATGGCCGTTGCTGACATCGGCGGAATAGCCGGAGCCATAACTGTTTGAACTATAACCAACACTAACGGCGCCGGTATTAACATATACGGATGCGGACGAATTGCTGTCGCTCGCCGATGCAGATGGCGCAAATGCAAGCAACCCGAATGCTGCTGTCGCTACGGCTGCAAATTTTATTTTTGTAGTACCTATAATGGGCATGTCGCTCTCCTTAGGTCGCTCAAAGCCCCCGCTCGAGCCCTGCCCTAAATGTTGCGCCTATGGCTCCTAAGATCAACACAACTCACGTCAAAGACGCGTGAGAGTTTTGTTCCAAATGTGGCCAAAGTACGACGCGGCGCCTCATTGCGATAACATAACGTCAATCTGTATGGAGAATTATTCTTATTGTCAGATACGTCAGTCCGTTAATGCACGCGCGCGCGCTGCGGCGGCTCTTACCGCTTCATCAACCAGCCTGCCAAACGCTTTAGCGTCGCCGTCAAGAATGTTGAGCGCTGCTTCGGTTGTCCCGCCAGGCGATGTGACGGCGCGGCGCATTTGCGACGGGCTGCGGGCCTCAGTTTCCATCAGCGCGCCGGCGCCAATGAAAGTCGATGTGGCGAGCTTTGCCGCGACCTCTTTGGACAACCCCAGCGCCTCGCCCGCCTCAGTCAGCGCTTCGGTCAACAAAAAGTAATAGGCCGGGCCGGAACCGGAAATCGCCGTAACCAAATCAATCTCCGCTTCCGCCCCCACCCATACCGTCTCACCGGCGGCGTGCATCAGCGTTTCAACCATGCCACGATCTGCATCATCGACGACGTCCGGCGCATAAAGTCCCGTCATACCTTTGCCGATGGCGGCCGGCAGATTGGGCATCGCGCGGGTGATTTTCACAGCGCCGCCGAGCGCTGCGGATATACTGGCGACACTCTTGCCGGCCATGACTGAGATAACGACCGCCTGGCTTGCAAGCTCAGCAAACCGTCCCAACACATCGCTCGCCATTTGCGGCTTAACCGCGATCACCACCGCATCAACGCCAGCTTTAATGGCGTCGTCGAGCGATGGGTTGAGCGCAACACCATGCGTCTCGCACAAAGCCTTCATCGCGTCATTGATGGCCGGATCAAACACCATCGAGCGCGACGTTGCGATCACGCCGCCAGCGAGCCAGCCGCGCAATAACGCGCCGCCCATGGCGCCGGCGCCGATGAGGGCTACGGAAGGTTTGTCTCTCATAGACGAAAGTCTACGCGTTTCCGGCGGTTTCGAAAAGCGAAGCTTTTAAGGCGTCATCCGGGTTCTTACCGCCCCAGACCAGAAAATTGAACGCCGGGTAGAACCGATCGACTGCCTCAGCCGATGCGCGGATCAGCGCCTCGCCCTGGCCCTGGTCGAGCGCGCCGCCCTCAGGCAGGATCGCGGCGTTGCGGTAGACAATACTTTTGTCATCCGCCCAAAGATCGAAATGCCCGACCCAGAGGCGTTCATTGACCATGGTGACAAGGCGGCTGGCTTCATCCACGCGGCCCGCCGGCGCCTTCAGATCAATCGGCGCGCCCATCTGCATGGTTGACAGTTCCGGGCGCCAGGTAAACCACAATCCCAAATCGCGCCACACGCCGGGGAGCATCACATGTAGTTCGCTGTCGCTGACGCGCTCCAATTCAAAGCCGAGATTTTCCGCCGCCGCTTCGAGCGCCGCCAGCGGATCTATGACCTTGCTTGGCTTACGGATCAGTTCAATTGACATCAGCGGCCCTTTTTCTCAATTCAGGCGGCTGTTTCGCGCCGCTTCAGGCGACAGGACGCGCCGATTCGGGCGGGCGGCAAATGATTCGATTGGACTGATTTTCCACGGGGATAAGGTTTTCCTCAGCCCGATGTCAGGCCCCGGCTTTTTCCTCCAGCACCGCAATGCGCGCCGCAAGAGCGGCGTTTTCCTCGCGCGCGGCGCGAGCCATATCGCGCACCGCGTCAAACTCCTCGCGGGGGACGAAATCCATATCGGCGATCAACCGTTGAAGCTGGCTTTTCATCGCCGTTTCCGCTTCCCGGCGCACGCCGTCCGCCGCACCGGCCGCCTCGGTCATCAGCTTGGCGATC
>JAJFFZ010000081.1 GCA_021776395.1 Hyphococcus sp.
CGAACCACGCCTGCATTGCGGGACGCTGTAATATTTGATCAGCCTGGCGCGGATATGGGTGAGTGGTACCGGAATGTCGGCTTTATGCTGTCCACATCCGAGACGGAAGGCTGCCACACCTCAATTGCCGAAGGTATGGCAAGCGGCGCTATCCCGGTCTTGATTAATTGGGAGGGTGCGGATCTGGTCTACCCTGCAGAATATGTCCATGGCGACACAGATGAGATGGCTGACTACATTATTGAAATGTCCGCCGATCAAGATCGCCAAATAGCTACATCGGCGATGATGGCGAAAGAAGCATCCGCAACATTTGATGTTACAAGAACAACATCTCTTTATGGTTCATTCGTCGATTAAAAGAGGATACATTATGGCGAAAGACGTTGGGCCAACTGCAATTAAGGACACGGAACTTGACGAACTGCGCCGCTATATTTCGCAGCTCGAATCAAGGTCCGCGTGGGCGGTTAATGAAGCGAACAAATATCGGGCAGCCCGCACTCTTCGTATGGCTGGCGTTTTAGGCGCTATAATAAGGGCCCCTTTAAATCCGACGAACTGGTTGCTTGCGCCGGTGCGGTTTGCCCGTGCTCTAGTTACACAGGAGCCGGAAGTTGAGCCGATCAAGCGGCGTAAATTTCCTATCTTTACGCGAGGAGGCGAATATTCTCCGTACTCCACCGAAGCTGCTCCGATTTATGAGTCGATGACGATCATTGATTCTCTCCACCAGCGCACTCTTTTTGCTCTCATGCACCACCAGCACATCATCGGGATCGCAGATGCGGCGCGACTGAAAGAATTTAATGCGGAAATCGACTTTACAAGCATAAGGCCGGATGATTTTGATCATGTCGCGAAACAAACCAAATCCACGGCATTTGTCCTGGATTTGGACTACGCTGCAGAACACGACCCGTTTTGGCGCGGAATGTTAAGCATGCAAAATATTCCGGTCACGATCGTTCTTGCTAAGTGCCTTCACACATTCAAGAATATGCGTCTTACGTTATTTCTGGTGACGCCCAAAATGCCACACCGTTACTCCATGCTTAGCGATGTTCGAGAGTTTTTTGATGTTGAAATCGCTTTATAATGATTGCTTGTTAAAGGTAGGAATAAGAGGATTGATGACAATGACGACATTCCAAGAAGTCGAAACCGCAAGAATAAAATACGCGAGGATCAAGCGTCAGTTTATTGACGAAGGCAATCACTATCACGACTATGCGCCGGCGCTGCCTCAAGAATTGCTTGAGAATTGCAAAGTTCTAAAAGATCGTTATGCGCTTCTTGAGCACCTTCCCAAAGGAGCAATCTGCGCGGAGCTCGGTACGGACAAAGGAGAATTTGCACGGAAAATTCTAGATATCTGTGCGCCGGAGAAGCTCTATATTTTTGAACTGGATATTTCTCGCATAGATATGCCGAACATTGAGGCGGAAGTTTCGGAAAAACGATGTGAAGTTGTTGCTGGGGACTCGGCGGCGAATATGGGGGAATTTCCGACGGCATTTTTTGATTGGATTTATATCGACGCCAATCATTATTATGATGGCGTCAAGAAAGACATAGAAATAAGCGCAACCAAGCTGAAAAAGGGCGGCATGCTTGTGCTGAATGACTATACATCCTGGTCACCGGTCGGCATGACGCATTGCGGCGTTGCTCGAGCGGTAAATGAATTCTGTATAGAAAATGACTACGAGCTGCTGTTCTATGCTTTTCATCCGATGATGTACAATGACGTACTAATCCGAAAGAGACCATAGAATCTGACACACGCCTGCTTGGGCAGCGTTGAATGTGGATTGCATACTGTTCGGTTATCGGTGGTTTGGGGCTGATTAACCCACGGGAAGCGCGCGCCGAGAGACAACTTTTCACTTGGCGATCGCATCCGCTGCTAATTCTTGCCATCTGCAGCAGGGCCTTGGCAGGCGTAAAGGGTTTAGTGCGGCGTGTTGAACACTTTCCAGGATTGCGCATTCGCGTCTTTGTCTGAAACCGTCACGCCGCCATCGACGCCCCAGTCGATGGCGAGGTCCGGATCGTCCCATTTCACCGAACCATCGCTTTCCCGGTCATAATAATTATCGACCTTGTAGGCGACATGGGTGTCGGGCTCGAGGGTGACAAACCCGTGGAGGAAACCGGCGGGCACAAACAGCTGTGCGCCGTTCGCCGCGCTAAGCTCGGCTTTGACCCATTGGCCGAAGGTCGGTGAGGCGCGGCGCGCATCGACCGCGACATCGATAATCGCGCCGCTCAAAACCCGCACCAGCTTTGCCTGGGCGAAGGGCGGCGCTTGATAGTGGAGCCCGCGCAGCGTGCCTTTCGCCGCAGAGAGGGACTCATTGTCCTGGACGAAATCGCAATCGATCCCGGCCTGCTTGAAGGCTTTGGCGTTGTAGGTCTCGCAGAAAAACCCGCGTTCATCGCCAATCCGCTTCGGCGTGATGAACGCGGGAGTATCGACTTGCATGCGGCAAATAATCCTTGAGAGCGACGGTGCGGCGGCGCAGCGCGGTTTAGTTTCCACTTTATCCGGCTAGCCCTGCCCGGATGCAACCGGTTTGGCGCTTTCAATGGCGGCGAATCCGCCCATAGATTGAGCCTGCGGGGAAAACCCCGTGGAAAACTACCAAACACTATATCTTGCGTTTTTCGCTGATTTGAGCGCAATATGCTGTGGTAATCACCGCCCCAGGGCGACATTTTGTGAACGGGAAAATCGACCGATGTCTGACATTGCCGAAACGATCCATCCGCTGCCTGGCCTGTTGACCTCTTCACGCGGCTACAAGCCGTTTCGCTACCCCTGGGCCTATGATTTCTGGAAACGCCAGCAGCAGGTGCACTGGATGCCCGAGGAAGTGCCGCTCGGCGAGGACTGTAAGGACTGGGCGAACAATATCACCGAGGCTGAGCGCAATCTCCTGACCCAGATTTTCCGGTTCTTCACGCAAGGCGATATCGAGGTCATCGACATCTACATGGAACACTATGCGCGGGTGTTCAAACCGGTCGAAGTGAAAATGATGCTGTCGGCGTTCTCCAACATGGAAACTGTCCACATCGCCGCCTATGCGTTGTTATTGGAAACCGTGGGGATGCCGGATTCAGAATTTTCCGCATTTATGGAATATGAATCCATGGCCGCCAAACACAATTTCATTCAGGAATTCGGCACTGACACGAACGAAGATATCGCCCGTTCGATTGCGATGTTTGGCGGGTTTACCGAAGGCCTGCAATTATTCGCATCCTTCGCCATGCTGATGAATTTCCCGCGCTTTAATAAAATGAAAGGCATGGGCCAGATCGTCACCTGGTCTATTCGCGATGAATCGCTGCATTGCGAGGGCATGATCCAGCTCTATCACGCGTTCGCGCAAGAGACCGGTTGCGTCACCAAGGCCGTCGCTGACGATATTATCGATTGCTGCAAAACCGTTGTCGGGCTGGAAGACAAGTTCATCGATCTCGCCTTTGAGATGGGCCCGGTGGAGGGCATGACGGCGGCCGATATCAAGCAATATATCCGCTACATCGCCGACTGGCGTCTCAGCCAGCTTGACCTGCCGAAAGTTTACGGCGTTGAAAAACACCCGCTGCCCTGGCTCACCGAAATTCTCAACGGCGTCGAGCACGCAAACTTTTTCGAGGCGCGCGCCACCGAATATTCCAAAGCCGCCACCCGCGGCGAATGGCATGGGCAAGAAGGCGTGTGGGCGAATTTTGATCAGATGATGGGCAAGAGGAAAGAGGCTGTTGCTAACGCATAGGGCCGACATGAATCAGTGATCGCTAGTGGATTTCTTAAAAGCCAGCTGGCTAGAACAGATTAATAAGATAAGTGGTGCCAAAGCCACCGCGATCGCACTTGCGTTCGGCGTGTTTCTTTGGATGAGTCAGACTGGGGTTGTGCCTACGCTTTCGTCTCCTTGGATTCATATTGTCTGGCTATGCTTCTTACTTTCTTCCTTCATCGCTGTGATCAGCGGTGTAACAGCTTTCGCGAGCTTTATCCCGGTTCATCGTCGTTTAAGGCAATATTTTCAACGGCGCGGAGAGGTGAAAAAAGTAAGAGACTATATTCCGTATATGAATGAAACAGAAAAAGTAATAATTGGCTATCTGTTACATCACAATCAACAAAGCTTTAATTGTGCCGCTGATGGTGGGCACGCTAGCACGCTTTTAGGTAGAGGCATTATAAAGCCAGCAATGATACAAGGCCAGCTATACACAGAAGAAGACATGCCGATGACTATAATGCCGCATATTTGGAAAGAACTCGAGAAAAATAAATCGGATTTCCCGTACAATTCTCCACCTAGAGGAAAAGTTGAGCCGCATCCATGGCGAGTTCATTGGATGTCGTGATGGGTTTTGCTGAATCTTTAGCATAATGCAATAAACTGGAGCGAGTTTGCGAGCCTGCAATGCGAGCGCATTTCTTCGACCATTTCCATAGCGCTGCGGGTGAGGCGGGTTATATTCTTTCTCGATATATCATCGAGCACGGTTCGTGCCACAGCCTTTTCGAGGCGCGTGCAACTGAATATTCAAAACCGCCGCCCGGTGTGGACAAGCTTGCCGCGTGCGGCCATATTCCGGTTGAATTTTGTGATTATCCAACCGCGAGCCTGAGAAAGAAAACCCATGTCCAACGATCCCGAACGCATTACCATTCTCGCCCGCGAATTCACCGTGGCGGCGCTCGAATTTCACCGCGGGCGCATGGCCGAAAAGGGCTATCGTATGGAAGGTTCCATCACGCCGCGCGCCTTTAAGATGATCGAAGGCATGGACGCGCCAAAGGACCTGTTTGACGGCGAAGCGCTATTTGCGGTGACCTTCGTCAAGCGCGACGCTGCCGACTGATTTTGCCCATGGCCAAACTCGACATCTACTGGTCGTTCCGCAGTCCTTATTCATATTTGGCTATCGACCGGCTAGTGGGGATTGCCCGCGATTTTGATGTCGATATTGATTTTCGTCCGGTGCGGCCTTTGGCGATGCGCGAGCCGGATTTTTTTGAGCGCGGCCGCAAACAGTTCCTGCCCTATCTTTTTCGCGATGTTCCGCGCGAGGCGGAACAGCTCGGCATTGCGTTCGGCATGCCTAACCCGGACCCGATCAAGATGGATATGGGCTCTGGCGTGGTTGATCCGGATCAGCCGATTTTGAATGAGATCATGGGCCTTGCGCTTGCGGCCTGCGCAGACAATCGCGGGCTCGATTTTGCGCAAGCGGTGGGCGCATCGATCTGGGGCGGAAAGCAAAATTGGAACGCACCGGACGTATTGGGACGGACGCTGAGTGATGCCGGGCTTGATTTGGCCGCGCTGACAAAATGGGCGGCGGACAATGCATCCGTGATTACCGAGACCACCGAGAGAAATGAGGCCGCACAGCTCGAACATCATTGGGGCGTGCCGCTGATGGTGCTGGATGGCGAGCCATTTTTTGGCCAGGACCGTTTGGATTCTCTGATCTGGCGGCTGGAGCAGCGCGGGCTGCGGCGCGATTAGCGGCGATCCTCAACAAGGTATTCCGGCCTCGCCCGGAGCCAGTTTAGGTGCAATCGCTATAAAACTTGTTGCAAGTTTTTACTTTACGCTCAGGGTTTTGCGGAAGTCTCGATACCACGCCACAAAATTGCGCAAGCCCGTTTCAAGCGATGTTTTCGGGGTGAAGCCATAATCTTTGGAAATAGCGGAAATATCTGCATAGGTGGCGGGTACGTCGCCCGGTTGCATAGGTTCCATTTGCATAATGGCTTTGCGGCCGATCTCCCGTTCAAGGATTTCAATAAAATGCATGAGGCGTTCTGGCTTATTGTTGCCGATGTTATAGATTTTGTGCGGCGGCCCAGGAGTGAATGATGCAGGCAGCAGCGCTGTAGCGATGACACCCTCGACGATGTCGTCAATATAGGTGAAGTCACGCATCATGTCGCCATGGTTGAAGACGCGTATGGGTTTTCCAGATAGGATATTCTCCGTAAACGTCCAATAGGCCATATCGGGTCGGCCCCAAGGCCCGTAAACAGTGAAGAACCGCAAGCCGATCTGCTCAAGATTGTAGAGGTTTGCGTAGGATTCGCTCAAAAGCTCGTCTGATCGTTTGGTCGCGGCATAAAGCGAGACAGGGTGCGTCACCTCATCATTTTCAGAAAATGGCGCTTTCGTGCTGCTGCCATATACGGAGCTTGATGACGCATAGATTAGACGGGGTGTGTTTTTGGCATGCCGAACCAGCTCCAGAATCGCCAAATGTCCGACGAGATTGGATGCGGCGTAAGCGAACGGATTTTCTAGTGAATATCGAACACCCGCCTGGGCGGCGAGATGAATGATAATATCCGCCTCGGCGATTGCCTCAATATTTTTAAGGGCTTCATAATCGGCTATGTCGGCTTTATGAAAAGCGAAACCTTCGCGCGCGCCCAACCGCTCAAGGCGTTTTTGCTTGAGAATGGGAATGTAATAGTCATTCACATTATCGATGCCGATGACGCGTATATTTCGATCGAGCAGGGCGTGCGCAACATATGAGCCAATAAATCCAGCCGCTCCAGTAACGACGGCGCATTTTATATTTGTGCGTTGCGTGTTCATGACTTGACCATCGGCTTGTGAAGTTGCGCGCGAAAATTGCAGCCGCAAGGCTTCCTTTATTTTAGTGTATCAGATGCGATACAAACACGGGAGAGGTTTCTGTATGGCTGGCGCCATTCTTCATTTAGGTGTTTGCGGGCGCCTTTATCTGGCGGCTGGACAATCCGGGCCGCAGGTGTTTAGCGGCTAATTCCTTTCGGCGGCAACCTGCGCCAGATATTGGCCATAACCGGTTTTCGACAGCGGCTTGGCGAGAGCGCTGAGCGCGGCGGCGTCAATATGGCCGAGCCGATAAGCGATTTCCTCAAGGCAGGCGACTTTCAATCCCTGGCGCGCCTCAATGGTTTGGACAAAATGCGCCGCCTCCAACAGGGATGCGTGAGTGCCGGTGTCGAGCCATGCAAAACCGCGGCCCATAATTTGGGCGCGCAACTTGCCGTCATGCATATACATTTCATTCAGCGTCGTAATCTCCAACTCTCCGCGGGCGGAGGGTTTAACCGCATGGGCGCGCTCGCACACAGTTTCATCGTAAAAATACAAGCCGGTCGCGGCGAAGGATGATTTTGGCTTTGTTGGTTTTTCTTCAATGCTGAGGACGTTGCCGTCATCGCCAAACTCGATGACGCCATAACGTTCCGGGTCGGAGACATGATAGCCGAAAATTTCGGCGCCCGATTGCAATGTCACTGCTTGCTGCAACATCTCCGCAAGGCCGTGGCCGTAAAAAATATTATCGCCAAGAACCAGCGCGCATTTATCGCCGGCGATAAACTCCTCACCAATGATGAACGCCTGGGCAAGGCCCTCGGGCTTGGGTTGGACCGCATATTGAAACCGCATGCCAAGCGGTGCGCCGTCGCCGAGCAGCCGCTCAAACGCAGCCCGGTCCTCCGGCGTCGTGATAATCAAAATATCGCGTATCCCCGCCAGCATCAGCGCGCTCAGCGGGTAATAGATCATCGGTTTGTCGAAGATCGGCAATAGCTGTTTGGAAACCCCGCGCGTTACCGGGTGCAGCCGCGTGCCGGAGCCTCCTGCCAGAACGATGCCCTTCATGCCGTCTTCCTCTCAAACTGGTTTGCGCCCTCTATGACACGGTTGCGCCGCCGGGCTCAAATCCCCGCCCGTATAATAGGAATATGCGGATTGACGCGGGGTTAAGACCCCCGCGTGGACGTGGGCCGGCGATCCCCCTATGCTCGCGGCTGGTTTTAGAGGAGGGGTGATATGCGCCTTACTGTTGTTGCACTGATATTATTTGTCGCCGCCTGCGCGACAGGGTCGCCGCGGGCGAAAATCGCGGACCGGTTCGTCGATTTTGGGGTTTCCCAGGAGCGCGCCGATTGCCTCGCCTCCGAGCTTGATGAGCGGCTTGAGCGAGACGACCTCAATGACGTTGCTGATTATATCGGCGGCCTTAATGAGGCGACCAGCGCCGGCGAAGCGCTGGATGCGCTTTTGCGGATCGGCAATCCACGCGCTGCCGCCGCCATTGCGCGGGCGAGCCTGGCTTGCGCTTTGGGCCACCAGAATTAAACCAACGGCGCCGGTTTACGGATAGGGATATTGCATGAGTTGGACTGATGCCCGCACGCCGAATTCCTCAGGCGCGTTACATGAGGCGTTTGCCAGCGTCGGCGATGCGTTTTGCGAGAATTTCACCGAAGGGCTGGAGCTGGGCGCGGCGTTTGCGGTGGTGATTGATGGGGAAGTCGTCGTCGATATTCGCGGCGGCTATGTCGATAAAGCAAAACAACAGCCGTGGACGGACGATACGCTCACTTGCGTATACTCCACCGGCAAAGCGGTGTTGGCGCTTTTAATTGCGCAAGCGGTAAGCGATGGCAATTTGGACTATAACGCGCCGGTCGCTCAATATTGGCCGGAATTTGCGCAAGCCGGCAAAGACCGGGTGAGCGTCGCGCAGCTGCTGTCGCATCAGGCCGGGCTCTGCGGCATTGCCGAGGAGATGCCGCCGCAAACATGGCTCGACTGGGACGATATCACCCGCCGCCTTGCGGCAATGGCGCCCCTTTGGGAGCCGGGAACCGCAAACGGATATCACCCGCAGACATTCGGTTTTCTCGCCGGTGAATTGCTGCGCCGGGTGCGCGGAAAGTCCGTTGGCGAATTGATTGGCGCGTTGCGGGAGGCTCACGGGCTGGAAATCTATTGCGGATTGACGCCGGACGAAATGCAGCGCACCGCCTTCATGCCCAAGCCGCCGACAGCGCCGGATCTTGGCGAGATTAATGAGTATACGCAGCTTGCCTTCCTCAAAAAATGGTCCGCACCGGCGGGCGTTGCTCGCGAAGGCTGGATGGCGGCGGAAATTCCGGCGTCAAACATGCACGCCGATGCGCGTTCGCTGGCGCGCATCGTTCACCCGTTTGCCAATGGCGGCCAATTGGACGGCACGCAATATCTGACATCACAGGCGATTGACAGCGTGCTAGAAGAACGCATATGCGGCGACGATCTGGTGTTGCCGTTTCATCTTTCCTGGACCGCCGGGCTGATGCGCAACATCAACCAGCACCTTGGCCCGAATGAGGCCGCTTACGGCCATGCTGGCTTTGGCGGCTCGTGTGTTTTAATCGACCCGCAAAACCGGCTCACCGCAGCCTATGTGATGAATAAAATGTCGCCCTATCTGGTGGGCGACCCGCGCGCATTACGATTAATCAATGCGGTTTATGACGGGCTTTAGGGCGCCGAGCGATTAAGAGGGATCGCCCGGCGCTGTTGTCGCTAAAATTTAATGCGAAAATCAACGCTCACAAAGGCCTGTTGCGGATAGCCAGGGTATACTTTCGACATCGACCGGCTTTCATAAAGGTAATCTTTGCGCAGCGGCGTATCAGCGCGCGCCCGCGCCGTCACCGCCAGCATTTCAATGCTTCGCTCGCCAAACGTCACCGCCGCAATCGGGTGCGGCGTCGCCTGGCGTTCGGTGTAGTGGCTGCGTGTCTGGCTCTGTGCGAGTGCGGGCGTGACGTAAAAAACACACAAGCCCGCAGCCGCGATCATTCTGATCACCATCACTCTCCTCCATCCCGTGAACGCCAACGGTGCATGGGAGAGGTATCGAAAATTTTATGCCGAAAGCGCCAGTTTGCATCAAAATAATCGACGAAATTCCGGTAAATTAAATTGAAATTTTCCGCTTCAGCCAATCGATTAGCAATGCATTGAGCTCGGCGGGCTTTTCCCACATCAGCCAATGGCCGCTGCCGCTGATGACATGTTTTTCAAGGTCGGGGACGATGGCTTCCATCCCATCCGCGCTTTCCGGCGGCAGGAAAAGATCAAGTTCGGCGCCAACCCAAAGGCTGGGCGTGCGGATGGTTTCATCGCGCCCCGCCATCAATTCCCAGTTGCGGTCGATGTTGCGATAGAGATTGATACCGCCATGAAAACCGCTGCGCTTATAGGCGTCGACATAAATCTGGATCGTGTCTTCGCTAACGATAAGCTTATCGGGGCTTGGCGTTTTTGCATGTTTGAACCGGCCGGGCAGGTCGTAAACCCGCGGGATGAGGGCGGCCCATTGGTCTCGCGGCGGCGGCGTTTGAAACGTCATCTTCACGAAGCGCTCAATATCGGTTGCAAATAGTTCCTCCGGCGCATCCGGTTTTTGGAACTGAACGAAATAATGCACCTCGCCGAAACGTTTTTTGTAAATACTGATTGGCGCCGCCGGAGGGCGTGGTTTTACCGGCGTGCATATGCTGATAATTGCGGCGACACGGTCCGCGCGCCACTGGCCCATGCTCCAGACGATAGAGCCGCCCCAGTCATGACCGCAAAAAATCGCCCGTTCAATATCCAGCGCATCGAGGACGCCGCAAACATCATGGGTGATGTGTTCGATGTCATAGGCGCGCACGTCTTTCGGTGCATCGGAGCGGCCAAAGCCCTTCAGGTCGATAGCGATAGTGCGATATCCCGCCGCCGCCAGCGCATGGATTTGGTTGCGCCAAGAATAGGCGATCTCCGGCCAGCCATGAACGAGAATAATCGGAAGCCGTTTGCGGTTTGCGTCGCCGTCAGCCTCATAGACGGCGATGTTGACGCCGCCAGCGTTGATGAATTGCGGCTCTGGGAAGGGATGGTTCATCGCCGGCAGCGTGGCGGCAATCCGCTTCAAACGCAATGGCGCGGCGCAGTTGCTGCACATGCCGGTTTTCAAGTCTGGCCAAGCTCGCTAAAGCCTGCCGGATGACAGACAAACCAATAGCGTCAGAAGCCAACTTACTGGAAGCAAGGCCCGCGCCGGAGGGATGGGTGCTGCAGGCGCATCCGCAAACCTTTAGCGGCCATGCGGGCCCGTTTTATTTCCGTGAGGAGGGCGCGCCGCCCGGGGTTGGTTTTTTCTCCGAGCCGCATCACGCAAACCTTGCCCGCATCGTTCATGGCGGCGCGCTGATGACGCTGGCCGACATGTCGCTGTTTGATATTTTCTTCCGTGCAAATGGCCGGGTTCCTGCGCTCACCATGACGATGAATGCAGAGTTTTTGTCGCCCGCGCCATTGGGTGAATTTATCACCGCCACTGGCGAGGTGATGAAAGCCGGCCGCACCATCGCCTTTGTCCGGGGCGTTGTCAGCGCAAAAGAAAAACCGGTGTTAAGTTTTTCAGGCGTGCTCAAGCGGCTTTCATAATGCGCGCCATGCGGTTGGCGCGCATCGCGTCAAAGCTGAAAATCGCCAGCGCCGTCCAGATCAAGCCAAAGCAAATCGCATGCGCGGTGGTGAAGGTCTCGCCATAATAAATCGCCAGTGCAAACTGAACCGTCGGGCCGATATATTGAAGGAAGCCAACCGTCGATAGTTTCAAGCGCCGTGCGGACAGGGCGAACAGCACTAGCGGAATAACCGTCACCGGTCCGGCAAGTAAGAGCAGCATGTCCTTGCCGGCGGACTGGTTTAGAAAGACCGCGCCGCCGGAACTCATCAGCCAGAAAAGATAGATGAGGGCGACCGGCGACAGCAGCGTGGTTTCAACGAACAGTCCCGGCATCGCGCCGACCGGTGTTGTCTTGCGCAAATATCCGTAAACGGTGAATAACACGGCGAGAGCAAGCGACACCCACGGGAACACGCCTGAGCCGACAGTGAGCACCAGAACGCCGGCGGCGGCGAGGATGACGGCGGCGATTTGCGCCGGACGCAAGCGCTCGCCGAGCACAAAGACGCCGATGCCGACATACATCAGTGGGTTGATGTAATAGCCGAGGCTGGCTTCGAGGATGCGGTCATTGATGACCGACCAGACATAGATCAGCCAATTACCGGAGATGGCGAGCGCGCTGACGCCGAGCAATAAGAGCACCCGCCGGTTTGTGAAGGCGGTTTTCACCTCCGGCCATTGCCGGCGCAAGGCGATCAACAGGGCGCCAAACGGCACCGACCAGATAATGCGATGGGCGAGAATTTCCATCGCCGAGACATCGTCGAGGGTTTTTAAATAAGCGGGAAACAGTCCCCAAAACGTATAGGCGGCGACGCCGGCGATAAGACCGAACTGAACATCAGAGCGCAGGGGTTGTTTGCTGTCGCCGGACATATCGAACCTTTAAAACTTGTTTGCCATGTAGCGCGAAGACAATTAGCGGCCGACCCGTTTCTTGCGCCATGGGTTAGGCGGCGGCGCGCAGGAGCCTGCGGTTGAGCAATAGCTCGGCGATTTGTACAGCATTGAGCGCCGCGCCCTTGCGCAGATTGTCGCTAACGCACCAGAAGGCGAGGCCGTTGTCGATGGTCGGGTCCACCCGCAGGCGGCTGATAAAGGTGGCGAATTCCCCGACGCATTCGACCGGCGTCATATAGCCGCCATCTTCACGTTTATCGATGATCAACAAGCCCGGCGCGGCACGCAGAATTTCGCGCGCTTCATCGTCCGAGAGCGGATTTTCAAGCTCAATATTAACCGCCTCGGCATGGCCGACAAAGGTTGGCACCCGCACGCAGGTCGCTGTCAGTTTGATTTTGGGGTCAAGAATTTTCTTGGTTTCCGCCATCATCTTCCACTCTTCTTTGGTGAAGCCGTCTTCCATGAAGACGTCAATATGCGGGATGATGTTGAACGCGATCTGCTTGGTGAACTCCATCGGCGAGGGCGTGTCGTTGACATAGATGCCCTTGGTTTGCGTGAACAACTCGTCCATCGCCGCCTTGCCTTTGCCGGAGGTCGACTGATAGGTCGAAACGATAACGCGTTTGATGGTCGCCGCATCATGTAGCGGCTTTAACGCGACAACCAGCTGCGCGGTGGAGCAGTTCGGATTGGCTATAATATTCTTTTTGGAAAACCCGGCGACCGCATCGGCGTTCACTTCCGGCACGATCAGCGGCACATCCGGGTCCATGCGAAAATGCGATGAGTTGTCGATGACAATGGCGCCGGCCTTTGCAGCCTTCGGCGCCCATGTTTTGGAGACTTCGCCGCCGGCGGCAAAAAGCGCGATGTCAACTTTGGAGAAATCGAAGGTTTCAAGGTCCTGACATTTCAATGTCTTGTCGCCGAACGAAACCTCGCGGCCAATCGACTGGCGCGAGGCAAGCGCGAAGGCCTGTTTCACCGGGAATCCGCGTTCATCGAGAATGGCGAGCATTTCCTGCCCGACATTGCCGGTAGCGCCGACAAGAGCGACATTGACGTCCATGACCTTCTCCATTGCGAAAGCGCGACAGACGCCGATAAGTCGCTTCTGTCAAGCATGCGGCGGGGATGCGCCACCTAAAAATAATATGACGAGGAATAGCTGGGCTAACAAAGCCTACTGTTAAGGCGTTTGGCTGCCCCCAAACGGAACCACCTTGTTGTCTGCATCATGTCCGATATCGGCGCGGCCGAGATAAGGGACGCCGGCCCTGGCGCACCAATAGGCGAAGATGTCTTCCTCGCTGTGGCCGAACGGGCGGTCATTTTCCGGGATGTCACTGATGCGGCCAAGTTTAATCCCCGTCGCATCGCGTAGCTTTGGACTTGACGCGATGGCGAACATCGCCCGGTCGATGCTGTATAAATATTCCGATACGTCTTCCAACAGGACGACATGGCCGGAAAGGTCCGGCGCCCAGTCTGCGGCGATGAGATGGCTAAGGACAGTGATGTTGAACGCAATGGTTTTTGCGCCGGATTTTGCCGTAGGCTCCAACGTCTCAGCGGCGCCGGCGATGAGAAAATCGAGCGCGCGCGCAATCGCCTGGTCGCCGTTTGGCCGCGTGAGGTCTGTCGGCATTGGGCCGTGTACGGGCCTGCCGATCCCTGCCTCGTAGAGCCGCGCTAAAATCATTCCGGCGTCGGAATAGCCGAGATAGGTTTTTGCGCGCGCAACGGCGTTGAGTTTTGTGAACACGCTGTCAGTCAGCCGGCAGGCGCCATAACCGCCGCGCGCAAACCACACCGCGTCAAATTTTGGATCATTCGCAACTTCCAGAAAGGCGGCGCTGCGCGTCACGTCATCGCCGGCAAAATGGCCGGTCTCGAGAAAACATTGCGGGTGGAAATGGAGTACGGCCCGTCCGCCAAATCTCTTGGCGGCAAGCGCGCCGGTTTGATCGGCAAGCCCGCGGTCAATCGGCCCGCCAGGGCAGATAAGGGCGATATGTTTTGTCACTTGGCTCATAACTCAGCTTTTAGCCTAGCAAGACGGCGTAAATCAGGCCCTAACCCGATTGGTGACGCACTATAAACAAAATCACCATATAGCGATTGCCTGATGGCGGACACAAAAGACTATTTCTTCTGCGGCATTGGCGGTTCGGGCATGTTGCCCCTGGCGATGATTGTGAGCGCGCGCGGGGACCATGTGGAGGGCTCCGACCGGGCGCTGGATCAGGGCCGGACGGGCGCGAAGTTCGATTATTTGCGGTCGCTCGGCATTGCGCTGCACGCCCAGGACGGCACCGGCCTGACCCGGCCCGGGCAAATTCTGGTGGCCTCGGCGGCGGTTGAGGACACCGTGCCTGATGTCGTGGCGGCAAATAAGATTGGCGCGGCGCGGCTCGCGCGCGCGGACTTGCTGGCGCAGCTGTTTAACCAGTCCGCCTGTCCCATCGGCGTCGCCGGCACCAGCGGCAAGTCAACCACGACGGCGATGATCGGCTGGATACTTTATCACGCCGGCAAAGACCCGACGGTGATGAACGGCGCGGTGATGAAAAACTTTGTTCGCGACGACGCGCTGTTCGCCAGCGCGCTGGTCGGCGCCGGCGCGGCGTTTGTCAGCGAGGTTGACGAAAGCGATGGCTCGATTGCAGCGTTCGACCCGAAGGTTGCGGTACTGAACAATATCGCCCTCGACCATAAAACCATGGCTGAGTTACGCGCGCTGTTTGGCGGCTTCGTAGACCGGGCGCAAACGACTGTCTTAAATTTAGACAATGAGGAGACGGCGCGCATTGCCGAGGCGCGTGAAAAGGCGTCCATCACCTACAGTCTTGAGGCCGGCAAGGGGGATTTGGGGGCGCGCAATATCCGCCCGGAGCCGTTCGGCGTTTCGTTTGATGTTGTGGCCAGCGAGGCAAACATTTCCGCGCCCGTAGCGCTAAAAATGCCCGGCCGCCATAATGTCTCCAATGCCCTGGCGGCGATTGCCGCTGCTACCGCCTGCGGCGTGGCTGTTGCGGATGCGGCGCTGGCGCTCGGCGAATTTGAGGGCGTCAAGCGCCGGCTTGAATATGTCGGCGAGGGCGGGGGCGTCACCGTGATCGACGATTTCGCTCATAACCCGGACAAGATTACCGCGAGCCTTAAAACCTTGCACGAGTTTCCCGGGCGCTTGCTGGTGATGTTTCAGCCGCACGGGTTCGGCCCGCTTAACAAAATGAAAGATGAATTCATCGCCTGCTTTGCCAATAATCTGAACCCGGATGATATTTTGATAATGCCGCAACCTGTTTACTATGGCGGTAGTGTCGATCGCTCGGTGTCGAGTTCTGACATCGCGCAAGGCGTCGCCGCCGCGGGCGGCGATGCAGAGGCCTTGCCGGACCGGGGCGCCTGCGGCGCCAGGCTGCTTGAATGCGCGCAGTCCGGCGACCGGATTGTCATTATGGGTGCGCGCGATGATACGCTGTCGATATTCGCCGCGATGCTTGTCGAGAAACTCAACGGTTAGCGGAAAAATTCCCGCTCTTCGCCGGCTTCGATAAATTTTATGTCCCGCATAACAACGCCGGCTTTGCCAAGCGCGGCGACCCATTCAGCCATATGCGGTTGGATGAAATGCTTTTCGAGCGCCGCCCAGTTTTCCCAATATTCAACCACCACAATAGCGTCCGGGTCGAGCACATCGACGCCATAGGAATAATCGATGCAGCCGTCTTCCTTGCGCGTCTCGGTAATGGTCGTTTCCATAATATCGCGCAAGCCAACTATCGCGCCGGGCTTGAATTTGGCTTTTCCTGAAACGACGATCATGCCAGTACTCCTGTTGTTGGCTGTATGGATTTTTGTGCATGTAACGGCTTGCACGCGGCGGCGTCGAGGAGAATATGCAGTATGGGTCGCAAACCGTGACGGATTTACACAATTGGAAGTCATGCGCCCCGCCCGCTTTGCCAAGCGTGCGCGGGGCCTTCGTGCAGATTGACGTCTTCTCTCCGGAGCGAGATCGCGACGCGTTATTTGCTGCGATTGGCGGCGCCGGCAACGATGCTCTATGGCGATATATTCCGTTTGGGCCTTGCACATCCGCCGATGAGTTGGCTGACGCCATAATATTCGTGGCCGATGCTCAAAACTGGCGCATGCATATTATCCGCGCGGCCGAAACCGGAGAGATTTTGGGCATGGCGAGTTATATGCGCATCCGCCCCGAGGCTGGCTCGGTGGAAATCGGCTGCATCGTTTTTTCGGGGGCGCTGCAAAGAACCCCCGCCGCCAGCGAGGCAATGTATCTGATGGCGCGCCATATTTTCGACGATCTCGGCTATCGCCGCTATGAGTGGAAATGCAACGATGATAACGCCGCCTCAAAATCCGCTGCGGCGCGTTTGGGGTTTAAATTCGAGGGCGTCTTCCGCCAGGACATGGTGGTTAAGGGTGAGAACCGTGACACCGCCTGGTTCTCCATCCTCGACAGCGAATGGCCGGAGGTCAAAGCCGGGCTCAACGCCTGGCTCGCGCCGGAGAATTTTGATGCGGACGGGCGCCAACGGCGATCCCTTCGCCAATGCCGGGGTGGCGCCTGAAGCGAACAGTTGTTTAACCTTTCGGCGCAGTTATAACCGCACATGCAACTAGAACCGCCGGAGACGCTTTCATGAACATTCACGAATACCAAGCCAAACGCCTGTTGAAAGAATATGGCGCGCCGGTCTCTGATGGCCGCGCCGTTTTTAACGCCAAAGAGGCGGAAGCGGCGGCAAAAGAGCTGCCGGGGCCGGTCTATGTAGTGAAGGCGCAAATCCACGCCGGCGGGCGCGGCAAGGGCAAGTTCAAGGAAGAAAGCGCGGGCGAGGCTGGCGGCGTGCGGATTGCCAAAACCCCGGAAGAAGCAGCGCAGTTCGCCAAGCAGATGCTGGGCGCGACGCTAGTCACCAAACAAACCGGCGCCGCCGGCAAGACGGTTGGGCGGATTTATATTGAAAACGGCGCCGATATCGAGACCGAGCTTTATCTCTCGGCGCTGGTCGATCGGGGCCAAGGGCGCATCGCCTTCATCGCTTCGACCGAAGGCGGGATGAACATCGAAGAGGTCGCCGAGCAAACGCCGGAAAAAATCGTCACCGTCAGTATTGATCCGGTAACCGGTTGCATGCCGCATCATGCCCGGCGCATCGCCCAGGCGCTAGGTCTTAAAGGCGCGCCGGCAAAACAATGCGGCAAGCTGATCCCGACGCTTTATAAAGCGTTCACCGAAAAGGATATGAGTCTTCTGGAAATTAACCCGCTTATCGTCACCAAGGCCGGCGATTTAGTGGTGCTCGACGCCAAAGTCGGCTTCGATCCCAACGCACTGTTCCGTCATCAGAACATTTTAGAGATGCGCGACGAGACCGAAGAAGACCCGATGGAGCTGAAAGCGTCGGAATATGATTTGTCTTACGTCAAGCTCGACGGCAATATCGGTTGCATGGTGAATGGCGCGGGGCTGGCCATGGCGACCATGGACATTATCAAGCATTATGGCGCAGAGCCTGCAAACTTCCTCGATGTTGGCGGCGGCGCCACCAAAGAAAAAGTCACCGAGGCGTTTAAGATCATCACCACCGACCCCGGCGTCAAAGGCATTCTCGTCAACATCTTCGGCGGCATCATGCGCTGCGATATCATCGCCGAGGGCATCGTCGCGGCGGTCAAAGAGGTCGGCTTGGAGGACCCGCTGGTGGTCCGCCTGGAAGGCACCAATGTCGATGAGGGCAAAGAAATCCTCGCTAACTCGGGTCTGAAGATTACTACCGCGGATGATTTGGAAGATGCCGCGAAGAAGGTTGTAGCTGCGGTGCAGGGGTAGGCGATAGATGAAAATATTGCACCTCAAGGCAAAACTTCTAACAAGACCATCTGCGCTGCTCTTATGCGCTGGAGGCGAACAACCCGAACGGTTCTTATGACACAGCAAACTATCGTTAGCCCTCTCACGAAAGGAGCGACTGACCGCATTAGATCAATCTCTGTGAAAGCACTTACAGATGCCTATCGCAGCGCCCACCAAATCGACATAACACCCTACCTTCCAGCCATCAGCGAGATTGAGGTTTATCGCTGTCGTGATACCGGCCTGGAGTTTTTTGAGCCGGGCGATCTTGCTGGGGCGCCATCTTTTTATGAGACGCTATATGCCGGCGATGACGGTGATTGGGCCTATCAGGACGAGAAATGGGAATTCCATGTTGGCGCCCGGTTGATTGACGAAGCTGCATCTGTGCTTGATGTCGGTTGCGGCGGCGGCGCCTTTCTTGAGCAAATAGAGTCGTCGAAAATCAGCTGCTTCGGTCTTGAAACCAGCGCTTTGGGTCGCGAGGCGGCTGGGGACAAGGGAATAGAAGTTTATAACCAAACTATCATTGAGCACGCGAAAAACAACAACGGTTGTTATGATGCGGTGACCGCATTTCAGGTCCTGGAACATGTGGATGATCCCGCAGCATTTCTGGAGGCCTGTATCGCGGCTCTGAAGCCAGACGGAACGCTTTTAATCAGTGTCCCAAATAATGACGCCTTCCTGCAACATTGTGAACTGTTGCCTCTTAATCTGCCACCGCATCATGTGACATTGTGGCGGCGAAGCACGCTTGAGGCGCTCGTAGACATTTACCCTGTCGATCTTGTTTGGCTCGAAACCGAGCCGCTACAGCCTGCCAATATCAGTTGGTACCAGGGGGTCATGGAAGCGCGATACCTGCCGAGCAGCCGCTTGACGCGTTGGATGTATTACCGTCTTGGCGTCGCTGCGATCTTGCGCCGCTACCTGGAAGAAAATTGCGCCACTATAAATGGGCACACCATCCTGGCGGCGTATCGTAAAAGGTCGTAACGCCTGAACGATCTTTGATTTCAGTATCACAGGAAATCAGGACTGATTGAGGAAGGTTCGATGAGCGCTGACACCATCAAAAAAATAAACATCAAGAGCGCTTTCGACCGCATTCCCGAAACCTGGTCGCCGCATATTGCCGGGCGGGTGAATGGACAAGAAGTGCGGCTGGCGAAAATCGACGGCGCCTTTGAATGGCATCACCATGATGGTGTCGATGAGGCGTTCTTAGTGGTCAAAGGCGGCTTCACCATGCAGTTTCGCGATCGCGATGTTGCGATGGGCGAGGGCGATTTCATCGTCGTGCCCGCCGGCGTTGAGCATATGCCGGCCGCTGAGGAAGAGTGCTGGGTCATGATGATTGCAAGCGCCGGTGCGCTGAATACTGGCGAGAACGCCTCAGCGCGGACCAAACACGATCTGCCCGAACTTTGAGTTCGGGCAAAAAAATTGGCCGCGCGATGCAACGGCCAATCAAGTCGGAAGGAGCTCTGGGACGGGAGGCGTATGCCCAGAGCACCCGCTATCTCGCAGGGAAATGTTGCAGCGACGCTACGGTTTCATGACATGTTTTTGATTTGAGAAGATTGTTTCGGCCTATCTGGCGCGAAGCCCTTGAGAGTTTGCCGGTTGCTCCGGCCGTCGGGCGCAGTTAAGACCGAGACTAACCACAAGACCCCTTTCGCGGAGCCCCCATGTCCATTCTCATCGACAAGAACACCAAAGTTATTTGCCAGGGCCTGACCGGCGACACCGGCACGTTCCACACCGAGCAGGCGATCGCCTACGGCACCAAGATGGTTGGCGGCGTGACGCCCGGAAAGGGCGGCCAGACCTGGAAAGCCGGCGATGCAGCAAAAGGGGCGACGCTCCCGGTGTTCGATACGGTCGCCGAGGCGCGCGAGAAGACCGGCGCCGATGCTTCGGTAATCTATGTGCCGCCGCCATTTGCGGCGGATGCGATTTTGGAGACCATCGCTGCGGAAATACCGCTGGCGATCTGCATTACCGAGGGCATTCCGGTGCTGGATATGGTCAAGGTGAAGCGCGCCCTTGATGGTTCCAAGACGCGGCTTGTCGGGCCCAATTGCCCCGGCGTCATCACCCCGGATGAGTGCAAAATCGGGATTATGCCTGGCCATATTCACCGCAAAGGCCATGTCGGCATTATCTCGCGCTCTGGCACGCTCACCTATGAGGCGGTGCATCAGACGACTGTGGCGGGGCTCGGCCAGTCCACCTGCATCGGTATCGGCGGCGATCCGGTGAAGGGTACGGACTTTATTGAGATCCTGGATATGTTCCTTCATGACGAAGACACTCATTCGATCATCATGATTGGCGAGATTGGCGGTTCTGCGGAGGCCGACGCCGCCAAGTTCCTCAAAGCCCATAAGATCAAAAAACCCATTGTCGGCTTCATCGCCGGCGTCACTGCGCCGCCGGGACGGCGGATGGGCCATGCCGGGGCGCTGGTTTCAGGGGCGGAGGACACCGCTGAGGCGAAAATCGAGGCGATGAAATCAGCCGGCATAGCGGTTTCGCCGACGCCGGGCGCCATGGGGCGGACATTGCTAGAAATTCTTAAAAAATAAACCTCTCGATGGTTAATGTTACGCGTTTAGTCATTGAATCGTCTGGGAGTTGGCGTATTTAGAAAAGCCAACGAGCGAACGACGAAAGAGTTGGAACGCGTGATGGCAAAAGATGGAGCGGCGCCGCAAGACAGCGGGAGCGCCCCCGAACGATCCGTATTATCCGGGTCCAACATCCAATATCTGGAGGCGCTTTATGCGCGCTTTGCAAAGGACCCGGCCTCGCTAAGCCCCGAATGGCGGGAGTTTTTCGAGCGTGAAGGCGACCGCCCAAACGGGACTGGGCAAACCGACGGTCCGAGCTGGGCCCGCCGTGACTGGCCGCCAACCCCGAATGGTGAATTAACGGCGGCGATGGATGGCAAATGGGGCGATGCGGAACAAATCCTGAAAACCAAGATTGAAGCGCGCGCGCCGGCCGCGTCGACGCAAGAAGATGTGCGCCAGGCGACCAAGGACTCGCTGCGCGCGCTGATGTTGATTCGCGCCTATCGCATTCGCGGTCATCTGATCGCCGATCTCGACCCGCTGGGCCTACAGGAAAAAAAAATCCACCCGGAGCTGGACCCGGCGACGCTGGGCTTTACCGAGGCCGACATGGACCGGCCGATCTTCATCGACCATGTGCTCGGTCTCGAGACGGCAACTTTGCGCGAGATCTTAGCGATCGTGAAGCGGACTTATTGCGGGACCTTCGCCGTTGAATTCATGCACATTACCAATCCAGAACAAAAAAGCTGGCTCCAGCATCGCATTGAAGGCCCAGACAAGGACATTTCCTTCACGCCCGAAGGCAAAAAGGCGATCTTGAACAAGCTGATTGAGGCGGAGGGTTTTGAGAATTTTCTCAACGCCAAATATACCGGCACCAAGCGCTTTGGCCTGGACGGCGCGGAGGCTTTGGCGCCGGCGCTGGAACAGATCATCAAACGCGGCGGCGCGCTCGGGGTGAAAGAAATAATTATCGGCATGCCGCATCGCGGCCGGTTAAATCTTCTGGCTGCGGTGATGGGCAAACCCTACCACCATATATTTCATGAATTTCAGGGCGGGTCGGTGACCCCAGACGATATTGGCGGATCGGGGGATGTTAAATATCACCTTGGCGCCTCGTCAGACCGCGAGTTTGACAACAATCGCGTGCACCTGTCGTTGACCGCCAACCCTTCGCATCTGGAAGCGGTGAACCCGGTGG
>JAJFFZ010000082.1 GCA_021776395.1 Hyphococcus sp.
CAGCTCTTCAATGCCGGCATTGGCGATGCGCATGCGCCGCGCGCCATCAAAGTGAAACGGTTAGGTGACAACGCCGACGGTGAGGATGTCGCGCTCTTTGGCCGCCTTGGCGATGACGGGCGCCGCGCCCGTACCCGTGCCGCCGCCCATCCCGGCGGTGACGAAAATCATATGTGCATTGCCCACATGCTCAAGGATTTCGTCGAGGGATTCTTCCGCCGCCGCGCGGCCAATATCAGGAACAGAACCCGCGCCCAGCCCTTGCGTCGTCTTCACGCCAAGCTGAATTTTCTTTTCCGCCTTGGCGAGGCCCACCGCTTGCGCATCGGTGTTGGCGACCACAAATTCAACGCCCTCAAGCTGGCTTTCGATCATATTATTGACCGCATTACCGCCAGCGCCGCCGACGCCAATTACTGAAATCCGGGGTTTCAACTCTGTCAATTCAGGCACGCTTAGATTTAACGGCATCGGCTGCTCCGGTTTAGAACATGGTTTTGGGGCCCGCCCTCATGGTTACCCCATTGTTAAAGATTCGTTCAGAACCCTTACCAAAAGATAAACGTCTAATTAACGACGCTAAAATTTTTGGCGGAGCCACGCTTCAACGCCGCCAAAAAATGCTGCTTGGGATAATCCATGAGGTGATTGGCGCGCGACGCCAAGCGCAAACTGGTCGCCGCCGGCAGAATTTATGTAAGTTTGAATGACGCCGGCGCAGACCGCAAAGCCGGGCGCGGCAGCAGCATCGGGCGCGCCCGGAATAGCGATGGGGCGCCCGAGGCGGGTTTTCATCGACAGGACTTTTTCGGCTATCTCGCGCGCACCGACCAACAGACTGCCGCCACCGGTGACAACGGCGCGGCGCAAACCGCTGCGATGCAGCGGGTCGCTCGATTGGCGCGCCAGCACCAGCTCGAAAATTTCTTCCATACGCGGAATAATCACCTCGCAAAGATCGGCGCGCGAGGCCCGCGCATGATCACTCCCCGGCCCGAGCTGCGGGAAATCAACCAAGCGGTGTTCATCGCCGGGGCCGATCAGCGCCGCGCCATACAACGTCTTGATGCGCTCGGCCTGCGCCATGGGCGTGTTAAATATCTGCGCGATGTCTTTGGTGATGTGACCGCCGCCGACGCCAACGCCGCCGCAATCGACCATCGCGCCGTTGTCATAGACCGCATAGCCGGTCGACTGGCCGCCAATATCAATCAGGATAACGCCGAGGTCTTTTTCGTCTTCTATCAGCGTGGCTTCCGCCGCCGCCGCCGGGCCGGCGACAAACTCGTCCGGCGTCAAGCTGCAACGCTCAACCAGGGTCGAAAGATTATCGAGCGTGGTCTGCGGCGCGGCGACGCCCAGCATTTCCGTTGACAGCACCGCGCCATTAAGCCCGACGGGATGGTTGAAAATTTCCTCGCCATCGAGCCGGTATGAGGTCGCGACCGCATGCAGCGCTCTGCATTCAGGCGGCGCAGTAAGCCGCGCGCCTTCGTGCAGGCAGTCTTCAATATCCTCCTGGGTCACCACGCCGTCAGCAATATCGAGATCAACGCCGATGCGCCGCGTGTGCAGCGCCTTGCCGGGCGCCGCCACAAGAACCCGGTCGATGCGCATATTCGCCATGCGCTCAGCGGCGGCGACGGCTTTGCGGATATTGGTCTCAAGCTGTTCGGGACAGGCGGCCTCGCGTTGCTTCACCGGCGCGCCATGACAGCCAACGCCGATGATTTCCGCCTGCGGCGGCAAATCCGGCTCATGCGCGACGCGGGCGATAAAGCAGGCGATTTTTGACGCGCCGATATCGAGCGCGGCGATGGTGTAGTGATCTTTACGGCGACGGTGTGCCATGGGCGTTACAAAGTCTTTCTTTTATTCAACTGTCGTTAAAGCGGGTCTTCCCCCGGCAACGGCCGCTCAGCGGCGTCGTTTTCGCGATAGACCAGCCGGTCCGGATCGCGCAAATCGATATAGTCGAGCGACAGGTCAAGCAATCCGTAGGCGTTTTGCAGCACCGCCAAATCGCGCACCGCCGCCTCATAACCGGTTTCGGGAAATTTAATGTCAGCGCCGGATTTCAACCGCACAGTCCATCGCCGGTCGCCCACGCGGATTAACGCCGCCGCGCGTCCCCACAACACCGCCTCGCCGCGCAACGCCCGCAACATCCCCGCCGCAGAGGCTGGCGCGCCGGCGCCGACAATCAGCGGCAGGTTGGAATATTCATAAGCGTCAACTTCGCGAATGATCGCGCCGTCCTCATCAATCAGATGCATGGCGCCGGCCAGTTGCCACACTGCCGCCGCCTCGCGCTCGCGCACCGAGACATGAACTGTGTCCGGCCACAGGCGCGACACCGCCGCGGTGCGCACCCAGCCCAGTTCTTCAACGCGCGCGCGCGCCGCATAGGGGTCAAACTGCAAGAGTGACGAGCCGATCACCGGGCCAAGCGCGGATAATATCTCCGCTTCATTGGCGTTTTCAAAACCCTTCGCGGTGATGCGGCGCACTTCAAACCCGGCCGCGACTGTGGCGCGGTCAACTTGTGCGCCTATGCGCTCGCCCATCAGCCCGACATAACCGCCGGACCACAACATCGCCGCGCCGATCAGCCCGACCACTGTCAGCCCGGCGGCGGCGGCAATGGTGTAGCGCGAGAGCAGATCGCCGGTCCTATCGACAAATCGCGACGCCAGGCTTGCCTTGGGTTTAGCCTTGGCTCTGGCTTTTGTCGTTTTTCGCTTGCGCGGGCGCGCGGCTTTTTTCTTTACCTTGGGCATGAGGCGTCCTCCGTCATCCAGGCGCAAAGTTCGGGAAATGAAATGCCCTGCGTCGCCGCCTGCTCCGGCGCCAGCGAGGTTGCCGTCAGCCCCGGCTGCGTATTCACCTCAAGGCAAAACAACTGCTCGCCATCGGCGCTCTCGTCATAGCGGAAATCAGCGCGCGACAACCCCCGGCACCCGAGCGATTGATGCGCGCGCAAGGCAAGGTCGAGACAGCGCGTCGTCACCGCGTCGGGCAAGTCCGCCGGTAAGACATGTTTCGAGCCGCCATCGGCATATTTGGCTTCATAGTCGTAAAAGATCAGCGCGGTGGTAATTTCTGTCACGCAAAGCGCGCGATCGCCCAGCACAGCGACGGTCAATTCGCGCCCGGGAATAAATTTCTCGACCAGCACATCATCGCCCAGCGTCCATTCTTTAGCTGTCAGCTCCGCAGGCGGACGATTGTCGCCGGCGCGGACAATATAAACCCCGACGGAAGAGCCTTGCGCGTTCGGCTTAATCACATAAGGCGGTTCCATCACATGACCGCCGGCCGTCTCCGCGCGCGAGACAATGCGTCCCGGCGGCGATGGGATGCCGCTATCATCAAACACCGCCTTGGCGCGCTGCTTGTCCATCGCCAGAGCCGAGGCGAGCACGCCGGAATGGGTGTAAGGAAGCCCCAGCACCTCAAGCAGCCCCTGAACGCAACCATCCTCGCCCCATTGTCCATGCAGCGCATTAAAGACGGCGTCAGGTTTCACCTCGTGCAGACGCGTCGCAAGATCGCGCCCGACATCGATTTCAATCGCTTCGTAACCGGCCTCAGTGAGCGCCTTGGCGGCCTCAGCGCCGGAGTTAAGCGACACTTCCCGTTCAGGCGACCAGCCGCCTTTGAGGACGGCGATTCGTTTGTAACGGCAGGTCATGATGAGGGGGCGGCAGTGGTGCGTAGTGCGTAGTACGACGTGCATAGGTCGCATGCTTGGGTGCACAATTTTTCAGCCCGATAAATCTCCATTCGCTCACTCACATTCTTCTCCAAATCCAATTTTACGCACAAACAAACATATTATTTTACTACGCACTAAGCACTACTCACCAATCCTTCGTATTTCCCACCGCAACTCAACGCCCGTCTTCGTTAAAACATCCTTACGCAGCGACTCGATCAAGGCTTCTAAATCTTTAGCGCTCGCCTTGCCGCGATTGATCATGAAGTTGCAATGCTGCACCGAGACTTGCGCATCGCCGACGACGCGGCCGCGGCCGCCTATCTCGTCGATGAGCTGCCATGATTTGCGCCCGCCCGAAAGGCTGAGGTCGGGATTGGCGAAGGTTGAACCGCCAGTGCGCTCGCGGATTGGCTGGGTGGCTTCGCGCCGCGTCATAATCTCGGCCATGCGCGCCTCGATGGCGGCGGGGGCGTCAGTGTGGCCTTCAAACAATGCGCTGGTGAAAATCAACCCATCGCCGGCGCCGCAATGGCGATAGGAAAATTTCATGTCGACGGCGGAAAGGACATGGCGCACGCCTTGCCGGTCATAACCCGACGCCTCCACCAGAAAATCTTTGGTCTCGCCGCCATAAGCGCCGGCATTCATCGCCAGCGCGCCGCCAATGGTCCCCGGAACCCCGCGATAAAATTCAAGACCTGCAATCCCCGCCGCACCGGCGCGCTTTGCCACCTGCGCATCGAGCGTCGCCGCGCCCGCACGGACGCGCATGCCGTCAGTCTCAATCTTGCCAAACGCCGCGCCAAGACGGACGACCACGCCGCGCAAACCGCCATCGCGCACCAAAAGGTTAGAGCCGACGCCCACCGCATAGACCGGAATATCCGTATCAAGAGCTTTCAAAAAGTCGCTAAGGTCATCCTCATCAGCCGGTGAGAACAAAACATCCGCTGGCCCGCCAACCCGCAACCAGGTAAGCGACGCCATGTCGGCGTTCTCGACATATTTGCCGCGCACGGTGGGGAGGTCTGAGGGTGTTACTTTTTTATCCGCCATCACACCCCTCATCCTGAGGTGTTTTTGCAAAGCAAAAGCCTCGAAGGATAGCGGCGGGCGCTGCGCTTGTGTCAGATCCTTCGAGGCTCGGCTTTGCCGAGCACCTCAGGATGAGGGGTGTGATATGTCGCCGGGTGATCATATTACTTACCCAACTTCGCCAACGCACCCGCCAGTGCATTGGCGTGCTTAGTTATATCCCCGGCGCCAAGGCAAATGACATAATCGCCGGGTTCAGCAATCTCCGCGACCAGCTTTGGCAAATCTTTAAAACTTGCCAGCGCGCGCGCATCGCGGTGACCGTGGGATTTTAGCCCGGAGACCAGCGCGTCGCGGTCGACGCCCTCAATCGGCGTCTCGCCAGCGGCGTAAACATCCGTAATCAGGGCAATATCCGCCTCATTCACGCAACCGCAAAAATCGTCGAACAGGTCATGGAGCCGCGAATAGCGATGCGGCTGGACGACGGCGATGACCTTGCCGCTCGCCACCTCACGCGCGGCGCGCAACACCGCGGCGATTTCCACCGGGTGGTGGCCGTAATCGTCAATAATTTTAACGCCGTTCCATTCGCCCGCATGGGTAAAGCGCCGCTTGACGCCGGCAAAACCTGCAAAGCCCGATTTGATGACAGCGTCGCTGGCGCCAAGGCGTTTGGCGATGATCGCCGCCGGGAGCGAGTTCAAAACATTATGGACGCCGAGCATCGGCAGGACCACTTGCTCAATCCGGCCCACCACTTTGCCGCGCTCGCGAAAGACGATGTCATAAACCGAGGCAGCTTCTGTAAAACTGATATTTTCCGCGCGCACATCGGCTTGCGGATTGGCGCCATAAGTAATCAACCGGCGGTCGGTGACGCGCCCGACCAGCGCCTGGACTTCCGGATGGTCGAGGCAGACGACGCCAAATCCGTAAAACGGCGTGTTCTCGATAAACGTATCGAACGCATCGCGGAGGTTTTCAAACCCACCCCAATGGTCGAGATGTTCCGGGTCAATATTGGTGACCACGGCGATAGTCGTCGGCAAGCGGATGAATGTGCCGTCGGATTCGTCGGCCTCAACAATCATCCAGTCGCCCTCGCCAAGGCGGGCATTGGCGCCATAGGCGTTGATGATGCCGCCATTGATGACCGTCGGGTCAAGCCTGGCTTCGTCCAGCAACGCAGCGATCATGCTTGTTGTCGTCGTCTTGCCGTGAGTGCCGGCGACCGAGACAGTCCATTTTAAGCGCATCAATTCCGCCAGCATGTCGGCGCGGCGCACCACCGGAATATGGCGCGCACGCGCAGCGGCTGCTTCCGGGTTATCGCGGCGGATCGCAGTTGAAATGACGACGGCTTCCGCCCCCTTCACATGGTCCGGCGAATGGCCAATTTCAATCTTGATGCCTTTTTCACGCAAGCGCTGGACATTGGCGCTGTCGGCGACATCGCTGCCGCGCACTTCATAGCCGAGATTGTGCATCACCTCAGCAATGCCGCTCATGCCGATGCCGCCAATGCCGACAAAATGCACGACGCCAACGCCAAAAGGCAGCCGGATTTTAATCTTCGGCGGGTCGAGTTTTGAAAATTTATCCGTCTTCGTCATAATACTCTCACGCCGCCCCGCTTTGTTTCAGCGGAGCGCTCTCACATATACTAACGGTCAAGAATGACCGTTGGGCGTTCAAACGCCACGCAGGCTTTCGCGCCGTAAGGCGCGGCGGCCAGTCGGCCTTGCCAAAGTGCAAAATGAAAAGTTCATTTTGCACTTTGGTATAAGCCTTCAACCAGGTCGGCAAGCGCCGCCGCCGCGCCGAAGCGCACCCTGCCTTTTGCTGCTTCGGCCATCAATTGCAACCTCGCCGGGTCGTCAAACAAGCCTTCAAGCGCATTCCTTACAGTGGTTTCATTAAACCCGCTTTCCGGCAAGACAATGGCGGCGCTTGCCCCGGAAATGTCACGCGCCAGAACCTCGGCGTTGCCGCTCTGGTGGTCGTCCATGGCGATCGCCAGCGGCACGAGGATGGCGCCGCGGCCGATGGCTGAAAGCTCGGTGACGGTTGAGGCGCCGGCGCGCGAGAGGATCAGATGCGCCGCCGCCATGCGGGCGGGCAAATCTGCAAAAAACGGCGCCACTTCCGCGCGCACGCCCGCCGCCGTATAACCGGCCCGGACCTCCTCAATATCGTCTTCGCGCGCCTGATGAACCACTACGAGGCGCCGGCGCATAGCCTCCGCCAGACCGGCAATCGCCTTGACCGGCGCGGTGGAAAAAATACTGGCGCCCTGGCTGCCGCCGAAAATCAACAGGTTGATATCGCCGCCGTCGCTGATCGGCGCGAAGACCGCCTCGCTCAACGCCGCCACCGCGTCGCGCACCGGATTGCCAACTTCAACTGCGTGAATGCCAGCGGGCGCCTTTTCAAGTACTGGAAATGCATGGGCGGTAAACGCCGCGCCTTTGACCAGCATGCGGTTGGCGCGCCCGAGGACGCCATTTTGTTCGTGTACGCCATAAGGAATGCCGGACAGCGAGGCCGCTTTCATGGCCGGAAAAGACGGATAGCCGCCAAAGCCGATGGCGGCGGCAGGTTTTAGTTTTCGAAACTTGCCAAGCGCCGTAAAAATGCCCTGCGCGACGGACACAGCCGCCAGCCCCTTCGCCGCCAGCCCGCCGAGCGATATGGTGGCGGCGGAAATTTGCAACGTCTCGTCTGCGGGGAAACCTTCCGCATAACGCGCGCCGCGCGCATCGGTCACCAGCAACACTTGCCTCCCCCGGCGCTTTAACTCCTGCGCCAAAGCCTCCGCCGGGAACATGTGCCCGCCAGTGCCGCCGGCGGCGAGCGCAATCGGCCTTGTCTCGGCGCCCACGCTCACGGCATGATGTCCTTGCGCCGCCAAATACCCTGATGGGTGCGTGTCAGCGCAATGATAAGACCGACGCCAAGCCCGGTCGCCAGCAGCGACGAGCCGCCATAGGAAAAGAACGGCAACGTCATGCCCTTGGTGGGCAGCGCGCGCAAGGAAACGCCGATATTGATAATCGCCTGAAAGCCGATCATCGCCGACAGACCGCAAACCGCGCATTGTGCAAATATCCCGCGCCGCGTCGCGGCCACCGCAAAGGCGCGCGCCACGAATATTGCAAACAGGACGATAATCAATATCCCGATAGCAAGGCCATATTCTTCTGTTGCGGCGGCAAAAATAAAATCCGTATGCGCATCTGGGAGCGCGCCCTTGACTGGCAATGCATCACCGCGGCCGATTAATCCGCCATTGACGATAGTATCGATAGCTGCGTCCGCCTGATAAGTTTCCGTCGTGCCGGGGTTTAAAAACCCGTCAATGCGTTTGGCGACATGGTCGGAGAGAAAATAGCCGGCAGTGAGCGCGGCAGAGCCTACGCCCGCCAACAGCACAATCCACAACCAGCTCCAGCCGGCGATGAAAAACATTACCGCCCAGACCGCCGTCACCAGCGCCCATTGTCCGAAATCAGGCTGCATTAATAACAGCGCGGCAAAAATCGCATAGAGCCCCATGGCGATGGCGCCGCCCGGAAAGCGCGGATCGCGCGCGCCTTCCGCCAGCATCCAGGCGGCGGCGATAACGAAGCCGGGCTTGGCGAATTCCGACGGTTGCAAAGTCATGACGCCAAGGTCTATCCACCGCGCCGATCCGTTGACGGCGCTGGCGAACAACAATGTCGCCGCCATCAGGATGAGGCCGCCGACAAAGACGACAACGCCAAGCCGGCGCGCCTGTAGTGGCGACAGAAACGATACGCCAAAGATCGCCAGGATCGCCGGGATCATGAACACCGACTGGCGGATCGGGAAGTGAAAGTCGTTGGCGATACCAAGCCGCGCCGCCGCAGCCGGTCCCGCCGCCATCAGCACAATCATGCCGATCAACATGATCGGCGCCAGCACCGCCAGCAAAGTATGGTCGACCGACCACCACCAGCGGCCTAATACTGAAACATCTGCACGCGATGCCTGTCTCATGCGGCCTCTCCATTGGCCGAGGCCAGCTCATTGACGAGGGTGCGAAATGCGCCGCCGCGCTCGATAAAATTTTTGTACTGATCGAAAGATGCACAAGCCGGCGACAGCACGATGCTCGGCGCCGGCGCCGCGCTTGCCGCCGCATCGCCATAGGCCGCCGCTGTCGCTTCCGCCAAATCGGAAAAGATCAGGCAATCGATCTCCTCGCCGAGCTGCTTGTTAAACAACGCCGCCGCCTCGCCATAAAAATAAGCCCGCCGCACCGCGCCAAGCTTGCCTTTCAGCGCCGCCGCGCCGCCGTCTTTCGCCTTGCCGCCGGCAATCCAGAAAATATCCTCAAACGTCGCGAGCGCACGCATGGCCGCGTCAGCATTGGTGGCTTTGGAATCGTTGATGAAGACCACCTTGCCGAGCCGGGCCACCTCCTCCATCCGGTGCGCCAGGCCGGTAAACCGCTCCGCCGCCTTCATCACCAACGCCGCCGGAACCCCGAGCGAAACGCAAACGCCAAGCGCGGCCGCTGCATTTTGATGATTATGCACACCGCGCAACCCTCGCGCCCGTGTCAGGTCACCGGCTTTGGTTGTCTTGCCGTCAAAATTATAAAACAGCTCGCCGCCCAACGCATAAACGCCGCGCCCAAGCGTCGCCTGCGCCGATATCGGCACAACGCGCGCGCCGCCATTGGCCATCATCGCCGTGCAGATCGCCTCGCCATAATCATCATCAACGCCGATCACCGCAATATCATCCTTAGTCTGATTAAGGAAAATTCTCTTCTTGGCCGCCAGATACGCCTCGACCGTCCCGTGACGGTCGATATGGTCCGGCGTCAGATTTAAAAACACCGCCGTGTCAGCGTGCAGACTGAAGGTAAGGTCGAGCTGGAACGAGGACAGCTCGAGCACATAAATTAGATTCTTTTCCGGCGCCGGCAAAGACAACGCCGCCTCGCCAATATTGCCGCCGACATAAGCCTCCCTGCCAACCTCGCGCAGGATATGTCCGATCAGCGCGACGGTGGTGGATTTTCCGTTCGATCCGGTGACCGCGATAATGTGCGGGCGTTCCTCCACCGGCAGCGCATTTATCGCGCGGGCGAAATATTCAATGTCGCCAAATACTGGAATATTTTCGAGCCGCGCTTTGCGGACAATCGGGTGCGGCTTTGGATGGGTGAGCGGCACGCCAGGGCTGACGACCACCGCCGCCATCTCTTTCCATGGCCATTTTTTTGGATGCTCGGCGCGATACTCCGTATCCGCCGTTTTCTGGCGTGCCCGCGCGCTCTCGTCCCAGGTAAACACCTTCGCGCCCGACGCCGCCAGCGCTTCGCAAGTCGCAATACCGGAAACACCGAGGCCGAAGACGCCAATCGACTGGTTTTTTACATCGGGAATTAAAATCATCTGCCGGCCTAACGCAGTTTCAACGTGGCGAGACCGATCAGCGCCAAAATCACCGCGACAATCCAGAAGCGGATGACAATGGTGGATTCCTTCCAGCCCAGCTGCTCAAAGTGATGGTGAATGGGCGCCATGCGAAACACCCGTTTGCCGGTCAGTTTAAACGATGCAATCTGGATCATCACCGACAGGCCTTCCAACACGAATAGACCGCCGACAATCGCCAGAACAATTTCATGTTTTGTCGCAACCGCAATCGAGCCGATGGCGCCCCCCAGCGCCAGCGAACCGGTGTCGCCCATGAAGATGGCCGCCGGCGGCGCATTGTACCACAAAAAACCGAGCCCGGCGCCGACAATTGCGCCGCACACCACCGCAAGCTCGCCCGCGCCCGGCACAAACGGAACGCCGAGATAGCCGGCATAAATTGCGTTGCCAACCAGATAGGCAATCGCCGCATAAGTCGCCGCCGCAATCATCACCGGCACCGTCGCCAGGCCGTCAAGACCATCGGTAAGGTTGACGGTGTTGGAGGCGCCGACAATCACGAAGGCCGCGAAAGGCACGATAAATATGCCGAGCGGCACGCCGGGGGCGTTGAACCAATGTTCAAACAAACGCACCGGAAAAAACGGAACCCCGACCGAGGTGGCAATCCCTGCCGGCGCATCAGGCGCCCCCGCCAGCGCGGTCATGCAAAGAAAACCAGCCAGCAAAGCAACAGCAAATTGCACCACCAGTTTTAAACTGCCGACCAGGCCGTCGGCGCTTTGCTTGGTGACTTTCAGATAATCATCGATAAAGCCGAGCATGCCAAAAGCCAGCGTTACACCCATAACGATCCACACATAAACATTGTCGAGGCGCGCCCACAGAAACGTCGCCACCGTCAATGACAAGAGGATTAAAACGCCGCCCATGGTCGGCGTGCCGGCTTTTTCGATGATGTGGTTTTGCGGACCGTCTGCACGGATCGGCTGACCACGGCCTTGCTTGCGCCGCATCCAACGGATCAGCGAAGGGCCGAACACAAATGAAATGATCAGCGCCGTCATGATCGCGCCACCGGTGCGGAATGTCAGATAGCGAAAGACATTGAACAGCTGAAATTGATCCGCATAGGGCGTCAACAGATGGTAGAGCATTAATGGGCGCCTTCATGTTTTATATGACTGTTTTTTTCTACGCTACCGCCAAGCGCGCGCGCCACCGCGCTCACTTTCGAGGCGTTGGAGCCTTTGACCATCACCACATCGCCGGGGCGAACCGCATCTTCCACCGCGCCGACGAGACCAACGGCGGAGCCGGCATAAAGCCCGCGCATTTCCGGCGGCAGCTGGCCCCATAAATAGCGCATCATTTCCCCCGCTGCGTAGACCTGGTCTACCTTTGCTGCAAGCAGCGCATTGAGGAGCCCGGCATGGAGCGCGCGCGCATCCGGCCCGAGTTCGAGCATCTCTCCAAGGACGGCGATGCGCCGCCCGCCGGCGCCGAGCGGCGCGGCGCCAAGCAAACCAATCGCCGCCGCCATCGACGCCGGGTTGGCGTTATAGCTTTCATCGATCAACAGCGCCTCGCCGCCCTCAACTGGGATCACCGCTCTGGCGCCGCGCCCCTCCGCCGGGGAGAGTGTCGCTAACGCGGTAATCGCCGGCTCAAGCGCCGCGCCAACAGCGTCGGCCGCCGCCAGCGCCGCCAGCATGTTCAACGCCTGATGGCGCCCGGCAATGCCGACCGCGAACTCTTGCGTTTCGCCTTTGATATTGACTTCAAGGCGCGCGCCGTCGCCGTCGGCCTGATAGTCCAGCAATTGAAAATCAGCGCCCGCCGTCTCGCCGAACGTAATAAAACCAGCAGCACCCGCCGCCTCGGCGCGGGCTTTCAGAAATTCGTAATGCGGATTGTCGATTGGCAAAATCGCAACACCGCCTGGCGCCAGCCCGGTAAAGATTTCCGCCTTCGCCTCGGCGATTTCTGCAATTGATTTAAAAAACTCAAGATGCGCAGCCGCGACAGTGGTGACAATCGCCACATGCGGGCGCACCAGCCCTGCCAGCGGCATGATTTCGCCCAGATGCGACATGCCGATTTCAAACACGCCAAACGCCGCACGCATCGGCAGGCGCGACAGGGTTAGAGGCACGCCCCAATGATTGTTGAAGCTTTTGTCCGCTGCATGAACCTCGCCGCAACCGGCAAGGATGGCGCGGAGAATTTCCTTGGTGCTGGTTTTCCCCGCGCTGCCGGTAATGGCGATGCGCTTGCCGAAGTTGCGCATCCGCGCGGCAAGCGCCAGATCGCGCAACCCTTGCAGCGTGTCGCCGACCACCAGAAGCGGCGCGCCTTCCGGCGCATCCGCCGGCGCGCGGGCCACCAGCGCGGCTGCAGCGCCGGCTTCAAAAGCGCGGGTTAAAAATTCGTGGCCGTCGCGCGCATCACGCAAGGCGACGAAAATCTCGCCCGGCTTTATGCTGCGCGTATCAATCGAAACACCGCTTGCTGACCATTCCTCCGCCGTCCATTCCTTCGGATCGCCGCCCCTGGCGCAGAGCGCGCCGCCGGTTGCGGCGGCGGCCTCATAGGCGGTCCATAGGTTTTCATCCACTTGCATATCTGTCATCACCCGAGTTCCTTTGATCGGCCCAACGCGTCGGCCGCCGCTTGCGCGACTTCAACATCGTTGAACGCAAAAGTTTCACCCCCCGCCACCTGACCGGTCTCGTGTCCCTTCCCCGCAATCAACAACACGTCGCCCGCCTTTAACATCGCAGTCCCCGCCGCGATCGCCTGTCGCCTGTCGCCGATCTCCGTAGCCTGCGGACATCCGGCGATTATTTCCCGCCGGATCGCCGACGGGTCTTCGTTGCGCGGATTGTCGTCGGTAACGATGACGATATCTGCGTTCTCCTTCGCGGCGCATCCCATCATCGGGCGTTTGGCCTTATCGCGATCGCCGCCGGCGCCGATAATGGCGATCAACCGGCCTTTCGTATGCGGCCGCAATCCTTTAAGCGCTGTCGCCACCGCATCCGGCGTATGGGCGTAGTCGACATAGATAGCCGCATCATTAATGCGCGCAGCCAGCTGCATGCGTCCCGGCACGGGGGTAAGGTTTTCCAAGCCCGCAAGCACATCTGCGATTGACGCGCCCGAAGCAATAACAATCCCCGCGGCAAGCAATGCATTCTCGGCCTGAAAGGCGCCAACCAGCGGCAAGCTTAAATTATATGGGGTCCCAAAGGCGTCAACGCTGACATCAAGGCCGGCCGCGTGCGGCGCAACCTTTATCTGCTTGAGGTCCTGTCCGCCAGCGCCAACGCCGATGACTTTCACGCGGCGCTTTTCCGCCGCATCGCTAAACTGTTCAGCATATTTGCTGCTCTTGTTGATTACCGCGACGCCGCCCTCATCCAGCAGCGCCGAAAACAGACGCAGTTTTGCATTCAGGTATTCGTCAAACCCTTGATGATAATCGAGATGGTCCTGGGTGAGGTTGGTGAAGGCGGCAATCTTGAACTTCACTGCATCGGCGCGATGTTGCGCCAGGCCGTGGCTGGAGACCTCCATCGCCAGATGGGTGACGCCGGCGGCGGTCATCTCATCGAGCATCTTATGCAGCGTCACCGGCTCCGGCGTCGTGTGGGTGAGATTCGCGTTGAAAGCCTCCCCGCGCACGCCGAGCGTTCCCAGGCTCGCGCTTTTGCGCCCAAGCCGTTCCCACAGCTGGGCGGCGAACAGCGCGGTTGATGTTTTTCCATTGGTGCCGGTAATACCGGCGATGATTTCCGGCTGGCGCGGAAAAAACTGCGCCGCCATATGCGCCAGCCTCTGGCGCGGCTCGCGGTCAATGACAAGCGGCAGGGTTGAACGCGCGCCCGGACGCGCCAAAATCGCCGCCGCGCCTCTTTCTTCCGCCTGCGGAATAAATTTGGCGCCGTCAGCAAGGACGCCCGGCAACGCCGCGAACAAAAATCCGCGCTCCACCGCCCGGCTGTCGGCGGTAAGCCCTCGAATATCCGGATCTGTTGTAAGCGCCTCGCCGGCCAGCTGCGATAATCTCACGGCGCACGCTCCACAATCGGCGCTGCTGCTGCGGCTTTGCGCGGTGTGTCTGCGATTTGGCCGCCGGAAACAAAAGCGGCCAGCGCCGTTGCTTCGTTGACCGGCGCGATGCCTAAAAACGGCGCCGCGCGCGCGACAATGCGCGAGAACACCGGCGCGGCGGTCCAGCCCGCGGTGGCGTAGCCATAGGTCTCTTTCAGCGGCTGCGGTTCATCGAGCGACACCAGGATGGCATAGCGCGGCGCATAGCCCGGAACCGCGCCGACAAAACTGGCAATGCGGGTGTTGCGATTATACCCGCCGTTGAGCGGTTTATCCGCGGTTGCGGTTTTACCGATGGGAAAATATCCGAGCGCTTCTGCCTGACTTGCCGTGCCGTCGGTGATGACGCGGCGGAGAATGCGGCGCATGACGGCGCTGGTCTGGTTTGAAAACACCGCCCGTGTGGAAACGCGTTTTGGTTCGGCAAAAAATGTCGGGTCATGAAATTCACCGCCATTCACCACCGCGCAAAACGCGGTCAGCAAATGCAGCGGCGTTACCGAAATGCCGTGGCCATAGGCGATGGTTGCGGTTTCCACCGGGCCCCAACGCTCCGGCAGTCTTGGCGCGCGACGTTCCGGCAGCTCCATGGTCAATCGCGTCAGCAGGCCGAGCTTGCCCAAATATTCCCGCTGCCGCTTGGAGCCGAGATCGCCGGCGACGCGGGCGATACCGATATTGGATGAATACTGCACCACTTCCGACAGGGTTAAAATTCTGTTCTCGCCATGGAAATCGGTAACCTCGTGGTCAGCGACGAGAAAGCTCCCGCGCGCATCATAGTTGGTGGCCTCTCCCGCCAGGCCTTCTTCCAGCGCTGCGGCTGCGGTGAACGCCTTAAACGCCGAGCCCAATTCATATTGGTCAAGCGTGGCGCGATTGCGACGAGAATCCGCCGCTGCGGCGCCCGGCGCATTGGGATCGAAATCCGGCAGACTGGCAAGCGCAATAACCTCGCCGGTCGCCACATCCATAACGCCGGCCCAACCGGCCTTGGCGCTGAATTTCTCCATCGCTGCGGCCAGCTCGTCTTCGACGATTTGCTGCACGCGAATATCAATAGAGGCGCGCATGGTCCGCCCACCACGCCAGTCATTGGCGACTTTCTCAAGCCCCATCACCCCGCCCTTGCCCGGCTCTTCATGGCCGACAACATGCGCGGCAAGGTCGGCTTGCGGGTAAAACCGTTTAATCCGGGTGGCGAAATGAATACCCGGCAGGCCAAGGTCAAACACCGCCTGACGCTCAACCGGCGTTAATTTTCCGCGCAGATCAACATAGCGCCCGCGGCGCAGCTTTTGCTCCAGCTCAACCGCATCGATTTCCGGCAGCACCCGCAACAATTTTTGCGCCGTCTCGCGCGCATCCCAGATTTCCCGGCCGGCGACTTCAAGGGATATCATCGGCAAGTCGGTCGCCAGAAGCGCGCCGTTGCGGTCGATAATTTCAGCGCGCGGCGCCTCGATTGACGGCGCGGTCGCGCGCGGCGCCTCCGATTTGATTTGTCCGAAAGAGATGAAGGCCAGCCGCACGCCGAGCGATGCGAACACGAACACAAACACCACCGCGCACATCAAGATGCGGGTTTTCGCGCGTTCGGTCTGTCGCTGGCGGCCGCTACTGGCGCGCACATGCCGCGTTGCAGGGGCCGTTTTCGGGCGAAGCGATGCTGCGGTTTCAGCCTCAGTGATGACATAGGCCGCCGGCTTTGTCTTTTTGGCTTTACGCAGAAACATCGCGGCGACAACCCTTTCCTAAAGTGCTTTCCTGTGCGGCGCCTCTAATCAGCGGCCGACAATTGCGCCATGGCGATGGCGTTGGTGATGGCCTCGCTTGGCGCACCGCCCGTATCTATTGGCAACGCATCCGCCCCAGTCATGGCGACAACAAATTGTTGCACCGACACGATTTGCACGGGCTCAGATGGCCGCAAATCGGTCTTGGCTCTGGCGATTTTAGCGAGCCGCTCGGGATTTTCGAGATAGGCCACCTCCGCGCGCAACAGCTGGATTTGCTGTAGCTCGTCAAGCCTGGCGGTCTCCAGGCGCTCCAGCTCCATGCGCGTCTTCTGCACCGATTGCTCGGCGCGGTATCGCCCAACCGCCGCGGCGGCCAGCAAGACACACAAGAATATCGTTGTGATACGGAACATCTATCGTTTCCCTTCGTTAATATTTTTCAACGCAATCAGCGTCGGCAACCCCAACCGCTCGTCACTGGGCAGTGCAAACGGCGCCGCGAGACGCACGCCGCCGCGCAGCCGTGCTGAGCGCGCGCGCGTATTGGCAAGCGTTTCTTCATCGCCCGGCGCCAACGCCTTGGCGAAAATCGGTTCAAATGTCGGCGCGGCCTTGAACGCCGGCGGCGCATGGCGCGATCCGGCCGCGCGCAACGGAAACCGGTTGGCGAAAAACCGCTTCACAATCCGGTCCTCCAGAGAATGAAAGGTGACTACCAAAACCCGCCCCGCCGGGCGCAACATCCGTTCCGCCGCGCGCAGGCCCGCCACCAGCTGGCCAAGCTCGTCATTGACGAATATCCGCAAAGCCTGGAACACCCGCGTCGCCGGGTGAATTTTCGACTTGCCCCAATTGGGCGCTGCTTTTTCAACAATAGAGGCCAGCGCTGTCGTTGTTGTGATGGGCGCAATCTCGCGCGCATTGACAATGGCGCGGGCAATCCTGCCGGCGCGCTTTTCCTCGCCATACGTCCTGAATATCGCCGCCAGCTCGCGCGCATCGCCCTTGGCGATAACATCGCCAGCATCAGGCTTGCCGCCATCCATGCGCATCGACAACGGGCCCTCGCGGCGAAAAGAAAAGCCGCGCGTCGCTTCATCAAGTTGCATCGAGGAAACCCCGAGGTCGAAGACGACGCCGTCAACGCCGTCGACGCCGCATTCGGCGAGCGCCTCTTCCATCTCCGCAAACGGGCGGTTGATCAGCCGCAAGCGGTCGCCAAACTCGGCTACCATCGCCTTGGCGCGATCTATCGCGGTCGGATCGCGGTCAAATCCGTAAACGATGCAGTTCGCCGCCGTTAAAATCGCACGCGCATAACCGCCAGCGCCAAAGGTCGCATCAACGTAAACGCCATTTTCCCGTGGCGCCAATGCAGAGACGACTTCACGCGCCATCACCGGGATATGCGCGGCCGCGCTCATGAGACCACTCCCGCCGGGGTTGGGTTGCGCAGCGATAACTTGGCTTCCGCAGTAATTTTTTCTTGTTCAGCAGAAATTTTTTGAAACTCGTCCGGGTTCCAGATTTGGAACGAAGCGCCAAGCCCTGCAAATAACGCCTTGCCGTCGAGCAGTGCGCTTTCGCGTAATTTTTGCGGCAGAACGATGCGGCCTTCCTTGTCGAGACCAAGCTCCACCACCCGCGCCGTCACTGTGCGCTCCAGGCTGCGGCGCTTGGCGGAGAAAGGGTCAAGCGCGGAAATCGACGCCATCAGCGTTTCAATATAAAAGGCGCCGCCGCAATCCAGACAGTTTTCATCCGTAGACGGAATACAATAGATCGAACCGCCGCGCTCAAGATCGAGGACGCGGCGAAACCGCGCCGGCGTGGCGAGGCGCCCTTTGACATCAATCTTGTTGACGAACGACCCCAAAAACAGGGTCTCGGCCCCGCGCCGCATCCCAAATTCCTCC
>JAJFFZ010000083.1 GCA_021776395.1 Hyphococcus sp.
CCTCAAGTTTGAGGCCAAAGGCTTCCGCGGCGGCTACGATAGCATCCTCGAGGGTCACCACCTTGCGCCGATCCTCAAGGCGCGAGCGCAAAATCGCCTTCGCCTCATCGAGGCCAATCGTTCGCTCCTCCTCGCCAAACATCAACAATAGCTGGTTGAGCGCACCAATAGTCTCGCGGGTCGAATGGGTGAAGTTGCGGGCGATAAACTCCAGGACATCGGCGCCAATCAAACATTTGGCTGTGCTGGCGCGCATCCGGTTTTTCAAAATATCAAGACGTAGCGCATCATCGGCTGCATAAATCGGCGCGCACAGCCCGCCCGCAAGCCTGTCGGCGAGGCGTTTGTTAATGCCTTTTTCAGCCAATTTTGCGGGCGGCAAATCGCCGGCGATGACAACCTGTTTGCCGCTGTCGAGCGCTGCATCAATCACTATTAGTAACTCCTCTTGTGTTCGGTCTTTCCCATCAAGGAAATGGATATCGTCAAAGGCAAGCAGGTCCCTCTCCATGAACGCAGCATGCAGGGCCTGTGTTGAATTGGACAAAACGGCGGCGACGCAATTGTTGATGAGATTGCGGTAGGTAATGTAAGCGCAATCCCCGCGCGCATTGTCCTTGCTCCATTCATGGCACACCGCATGAAGCGCGTGGGTCTTGCCCGAGCCGCTGTCGCCATAAATATAGACAAGCTCCCGAGGCCCGCGCGCCGTTAGCGCCTGGCGGGCGGCGGCGAAGGCCATCCGGTTTGAATCGCCGACCGCGAAAGTATCGAAAGTGCGGCGCGGATCCAGCGGCGCAGCAACGTTTTCAAAATTTCCGCTAGCGGCGCCGGGTTTGCGCGCCGGCGCGATGAACCCATTTGAAAAGGCCGAGCTTGTGCTGCGTTTGGTGTCCGCGCGCGCATCTTCTTGTGCGTCGATCTTCGCCGCGTGAGCGCTCAATGTTGTGCGCACCGTCAGCCGCAACCGACAAACTGGGCCAACTTCCTTGCGCCAAGTGTCGACAAGCACCGGCAGGAAACGGTGGTCGAGCATATCGCGCTTGGTTTCAGACCCGGTCGAAAGGGTTACGCTTTCCGCCGATATATTCGCAAGACCAAGGTCGCCAAACCATGAGCGATATTTCGCCTCCCCGACCCGGCAGCGCAAAGCTTCTAGATAACGGCCAAACGCCGCCTTTTCCGAACCGGTTCCGTAATCTTCTGTCGTCATTTTATACCGCCCAAATTCTTGATTAGATAATTTTTGGCAAAACAAAGCCGTCTGCGCATATTACCCGGCGCACATATCGTCTTCTAAAAGTTTTGATCTAATTTGGCGCGAAAGCGCCAAGCAATGCAGAAACCAGCCTAGGTCAGGCGCCACTCAGCATCAACGACAACA
This sequence comes from Hyphococcus sp., assembly GCA_021776395.1. GTDB lineage: Bacteria > Pseudomonadota > Alphaproteobacteria > Caulobacterales > Parvularculaceae > Hyphococcus. Next base: position 1,385 of record JAJFFZ010000083.1, read on the forward strand.
ATCTGTATAAACAGTAATTTTGTAAAATTGTCGTTGATCATCCTGAATAACCCCTATTCCCCTGCCTTAGGCAAATACTTATCTCGCCGCTTGCCTGACAATTTGTCGGCAATCGAATTGGAACGCTTACCATTACAGAACTTGAAAGTGACTGAACTTGAAAGTGCGAAATTCGTCCGCATCCGTCATATTGACATTTACAGTGTAGTTAACTTTAACGCGTATGGTCAAGAGTGATTCGCCAATCATGACGCTTTTTTTAAAATTTTTTCAGGCAACTCTGAAAAAACAAAACCTTAAGCCACACAACGCATCCAGCAAGTAAACGTGCAAACATTGCGTAATGCAATATGTGCGTTTCGTGTCTGCGGTTTACAAAACTTGCATCAGAAAAACTGTTGCGCCGCACGCAACTATTAACATCAAAAATGTATGGTGTTGTAAAGGCGTTTAGGCGGAAAGCGACTTGATGCGCGACGACAGTCGCGACAATTTCCGCGATATGGTTTGCTTGCCAAACACGCCTTTTGTAACCGCACGGTGAAGTTCAGGCTGCGCTTGTTTAAACGCAGCATCCGCCGCACTCTTGTCGCCGGAAGCAATCGCCTCCTCCACTTTGCGCAGAAACGTTCTGATGCGCGAGCGGCGCGCCTTGTTAACGGCTGTACGGCGCTCAATTTTGCGCACCATTTTCTTTGCGGAGGATGTGTTCGCCATGCCTTAATCACTCAATATTTTGTCGCCATTTGCGGCGCGAGCGGCGGTATATAGCTGTGCGAAATACAGCCGTCAACACGCCCGCAGGCCTTATTTAATCTTATTTTCAGCTGTTTTTTCAGCGCTGGCAGCCAGTGCAGAAAAAGCTCGACCGGCCGGCCTGCATCTGGCGCTGAATTGTCCCGCCACAATGGCGGCAAAGCTGGCCTTCACGATCATAGACATCAAAGCGATGCTGAAAATAGCCAAGCTCGCCTTGAGTATTGGCAAAGTCCTTTAACGATGACCCGCCCGCGTCAATAGCGTCGTTTAGGACCGCCAGGATCGCCCTGTGGAGCCGCTCGCTGCGAACGCCCGCAACCGACATCGCCCGCCGGCGCGGCGAAATGCGCGCCCTATAAAGCGCCTCACAGACATAGATATTGCCCAGACCGGCAACCACGCGCTGGTCGAGCAGCGCTGTTTTGATTGGCGTTTTTTTACCCTTGAGAGCGGTGCTAAGAGAGGCGGCGGAAAACTGGTTGCCGAGGGGTTCAGGGCCCATCGCCTTGAAATAGCGGCACTCTTCCACCGCCGATGTGGAAACCAGATCCATAAACCCAAACCGGCGCGGGTCATTATAGGTGATGCGCGCGCCGGTTCGGCCGGCCATTTCAAATACCACATGGTCATGTTTTGGATCGCCGCCTGGCGCCGGATCAAGGCCGCCCGACTGTTTCGCCCCGCCAATCTCAATGGTAAACCGCCCGGACATGCCAAGATGCATGATCAAGCTCTCGCCGCTCGACAGCGCAGCAATCATATATTTGCCGCGCCGATCCAGACTATCGACCGTTTTACCCTCCAGGCGCTGTGCAAAACGCTTCGGCAGAGCAAACCGCATATCCGGCCGGCGCGCCTCGACGCGGCGGAACCGGGCGCCTTCCATCACCGGGGCAAGCCCGCGGCGCACCGTTTCAACTTCAGGCAGCTCCGGCATAAGTCCTATCCTCGTTAGCTGCAGCTTTCGAATACTTGCCGCCGCGCGCTTTCGCAGCAACACGCTTGTCCAAGTGATCCCACCTGCTATGGCCGCAGGAGCCCCCTCCCTTCAATTTTCCTCAAGATTGACGCAATAAAAAACCCCCGACAATACTTGTCGGGGGTTTTCAGTGTTGTATCTAAGACGAGCCCTTAGTCTTCGGCCTCACCTTTTTTCAGCGCCGCGCCAAGAATATCGCCGAGCGAGGCGCCGCTGTCGGCGGAACCGAATTGTTGGACGGCTTCTTTTTCTTCCGCAACTTCGCGCGCCTTAATCGACACATTGACGCGGCGGGTTTTGGCGTCGATCGAGGTGACGCGAGCGTCAATCTTATCGCCGACCGCAAACCGGTCGGGACGTTGCTCGCTGCGCTCCTTGGACAGGTCCGATTTGCGAATGAACGCTTTGGGACCGTCAGCGCCTGAGATTTGCACCTCAATGCCGCCGGTCTCAATCGCCGTGACTGTGCAAGTGACGTCAGAGCCGCGCGCCAGCTCGCCAATCGCTTCCAGCGGATCGGAGCCGACCTGCTTGACGCCGAGGGAGATGCGCTCCTTATCCGGATCGACATCAAGAACCTTGGCTTTGACCATCTGGCCTTTTTGATAGTCCTTGATCGCCTCCTCGCCGGAACGATTCCAGTCGAGGTCGGAGAGGTGGACCATGCCGTCCATTTCCTCATTCAACCCGACAAACAAACCAAACTCAGTGATGTTTTTAATCTCGCCTTCCATAACCGAGCCAATCGGATACTCTTCAGCAAAACGCTCCCATGGATTATCAGCGCATTGTTTCAGCCCAAGAGAAATCCGGCGCTTGCTTTCGTCAACTTCCAGCACC
>JAJFFZ010000084.1 GCA_021776395.1 Hyphococcus sp.
ATGCTGATGAATAACCTCGACCCGGATGTGGCCGAAAACCCCCCTGAGCTGGTGGTTTATGGCGGGATCGGCCGCGCCGCGCGGAAATGGGACGACTTTGATAAAATCGTCGCGACATTGAAGGCGCTGGATGACGATGAAACCCTTCTGGTGCAGTCTGGCAAGCCGGTCGGGGTATTCAAAACCCATAAAGATGCGCCGCGCGTCCTGATCGCTAATTCCAATATCGTCCCGCATTGGGCGACATGGGACCATTTTAATGAACTCGACCGCAAAGGCCTGATGATGTACGGCCAGATGACGGCGGGCTCGTGGATTTATATTGGCAGCCAGGGGATTATTCAGGGCACGTATGAAACCTTCATGGAGGCGGGCCGACAACACTTTGGCGGCTCATTACAAGGCAAGTGGATATTAACCGCCGGCCTCGGCGGCATGGGCGGGGCGCAACCGCTTGCCGCTGTGCTCGCCGGCGCCTGCTGCCTTGCGGTTGAATGCAACGAAGACAGCATCGATTTTCGCCTCCGCACCGGCTATGTCGATGCCAAGGCGACCAGCCTCGACGAGGCTTTGGCGATGATCGAACGCTGGACCGCGGCGGGCGAGGCGAAATCGGTCGGCCTCCTCGGCAACGCCGCCGATATTTTCCCCGAGCTTGCCGCCCGCGCCAAAGACAATCCAAAATCGCGCCCCGACATCGTCACTGACCAGACCTCCGCCCATGACGTACGCAATGGCTATCTGCCGCAAGGGTGGAGCGTCGCGCAGTGGCGAGAAAAACGCGAGAGCGCGCCTCAGGAAGTTGAACGCGCCGCGCGCGCATCGATAAAAATCCATGTCCAGGCGATGCTGGATTTCTGGCATGCGGGCGTGCCGACGCTCGACTATGGCAACAACATTCGCCAGGTCGCCAAGGAAGAAGGGCTGGAGAATGCGTTCGATTTTCCCGGCTTCGTACCGGCATATGTCCGGCCGTTGTTCTGCCGCGGTATTGGTCCCTTCCGCTGGGCGGCGCTCTCCGGTGATGCGGAAGATATTTACAAGACCGACGCGAAGGTCAAAGAGCTGATCCCCGATGATCCGCATCTTCATAACTGGCTCGATATGGCGCGCGAGCGGATTGCGTTTCAGGGCTTGCCCGCGCGCATCTGTTGGCTCGGCCTCGGCCAGCGCCATCGGCTCGGGCTTGCCTTTAACGATATGGTGAAATCGGGCGCGTTGTCGGCGCCGGTGGTCATCGGCCGCGATCATCTCGATAGCGGCTCGGTCGCCTCACCCAACCGCGAGACCGAAGCGATGCTGGATGGTTCCGATGCGGTCTCCGACTGGCCTTTGCTGAACGCGTTGCTCAATTGCGCATCCGGCGCCACCTGGGTGTCGCTGCATCATGGCGGCGGCGTCGGCATGGGGTTTTCGCAACATGCGGGCATGGTGATTGTCGCGGACGGAACCGACGATGCGGCGCGGCGCATTGAACGCGTTTTATGGAACGATCCCGCTTCCGGCGTAATGCGCCATGCCGACGCCGGATATGAGGTTGCAAAAAATTGCGCAGCGGAATTTAGTCTTAACTTGCCGGGCGTCAAATAACCATGCCGGATTTATCCGTTAACGGAATATCTCTCCACTATGAGACGGCTGGCGATGGCCCGCCGCTGGTCCTGATCGCCGGGCTCGCCAGCGACGGCGCCAGTTGGGCGCCAGTAACGCCGTTTTTGGCGCCGCATGCGCGGGCGATCCTGCCCGACAATCGCGGCTGCGGACAAACGCAAATCAAACACAGCGCAGTGACGGTTGAGGCGATGGCTGACGACAATATCGCGCTGCTTGATCACCTTGAAATCGAACAAACAGACATGCTCGGTCATTCCATGGGCGGCGTCATCGCGATGGCCATCGCCGCGCGGCGCCCGGACCGATTGCGCCGGCTTGTCCTCTCGGCGACAACGCCGGCGGTCCCGCCGCATGCGCGTTTGGTCATTGAAACCCTGGTCAGCCTGCGCGAGGCCGGCGCCCCGGAGGAGGACTGGCATCGTGCATTCTTCCATTGGCTGTTTCATCCGCCATTTTTTGAAAGCGAAGCTGCGGTTGCCGCCGCCATCGCCATGGCCAGGGCCTATCCCCACGCGCAAAGCCCCGCCGACATGCGCCGCCAGGTTGATGCGCTGCGTGCGTATGACGCTAGCACCCTGCCCGCACAGATAAAAACCGAAACGCTTATCCTCGCCGGCGAAGGCGATTTATTGTTTCCACCACAAATGATTGCAGAGAACTTCCGTTCCCTGAAGAACCACCGGGTTGAAATCTTGCCCGACGCCGCGCACTCGCTGCAATGGGACCAGCCGGAGGCTTTTGCGAGTGCTGTGGTTCGGTTTTTGAGGTAGAGACTTTCCGCCCTCACCGAAATAAAAACTGTATCGCGGCAGCCCCCATCGACCGCTTCGCGGCCACTTCCCCCGTAAACGGGGGAAGAATGAGGTTGCAACGGGCGCCACGTAATTCCTCCCCCGTTTACGGGGGAGGTGTCAGCGAAGCTGACGGAGGGGGCTCTTTAACATTGTGCACATGCAAAGCGGCAGCGATGGTTCGCATCTTTGATAGGCTCGGACCGGTGCACCGCATAGCGCCCCTGCCTACCGGGAGGTTTTGGTTGAGTGTGCCCAAGTTTTACGCTAAACCTCGGCCCCGCGAAACGGATAGCGCTCGCCGCCAAGAAAAATGGCCGCCCCATGATCAGACCAAGGGTGTCAGAGCGCGAACCGGGATCGCCTTGGCGTTGAGAAAAATCAACGCTATAGGGCGCGCCGTCGCAACCGGTCGAAGCGCTGCGGCAGCGAGAAAAATGCTCGCCAATGCACTTTGTAACCAGATAAAGTTGAGCGACGCCCCATGAAAAACCTGATGAGCTGCACCGCTTTGGCGAGTGGACTATTGTGCAATTTTGCCTTGGCGCAAAGCGACACACAAACCGCATCGCCGGCGACAAGAGACGTGATCACCGTGACAGCGTTGCGCCGGGAGCAGTCGCCGCAAGATGTCAGCATCGCTTTGACGGTGCTTGGCGGCGATGAATTGATCGCGCTTGGCGTCGATACGCTGAACGGGCTGGAGAATGTCTCGCCCAGTATTGAAATTGAAAGCCAGTTTGGCGGCGGCCAGCCGAGCTATTCCATTCGCGGTGTCGGGTTTCGCGACTATGCGACATTGAACGCACCGACCGTCGGCATCTATGTCGACGATGTCGCGTTTCCGGTTCCGGTGATGACGCAAGGCGTGTTGTTCGATGTTGATCGCGTCGAAATTTTACGCGGACCGCAGGGTACGCTTTACGGTCGCAACACCACCGGCGGCGCCATAAAAGTTATCTCCGCGCGGCCGACGGATGAGTTTCGCGCTGGGCTTGTGGTCGAGGGCGGGCGCTTCGGCCGTGTCGATACGGAAGGATATATTTCCGGCCCGGTGAGTGATATCGTCCGCATCAGGCTGTCCGGCGCCAGCGCTAATGGCGGCGCCTGGCAAACCAACCGCGAGACTGGTGAGGAAATCGGCGGTGCGGAGAAATATGCGCTGCGCGGTCTCATCGAGGTCGATTTAGCGGACAGCGTTGAGGCGCTGATCAATATTCACGGCTTCGTCGATGATTCTGACGGGCTCGGCTTGCAGCTGTTCAACCCGTCCGTGTTCGGCGCGCCCGCCCATGCGGGACGGCGCGAAACCAGCTTCGGCTCGTCCGATGAATTTGCAACGCTGGTTGGTTTTGACGCCGGTCAACGCCCGTTCCGCAACAATGAAGGCTGGGGCGCCAGCCTCACGCTTAACGCCGCGCTTGGCGATGTTGATGTCGCCTATATCGGTTCTTTCGAGACGCTGAACCGAAAGGAGTTTAACGATTGGGATGCGCTGACGATTGGCGCCGCAGGTGTGTTCTTCCAGAGCAGCGTCGATGTGATGTCGCATGAGCTGCGCTTTAGCAGCGATGCCGCAAACCGTTTTCGTTGGGTCGGCGGGCTTTATTATTCGGACGAAGATTTAAACGAAATCTATCAATCCGACTTCGTTGCCAGCTTCGGCCCCGGCTTTGCCGTCACGACGCCCTACAAACAAGATGTCCGCACGCTTGCGGCTTATCTGCATACGGATTTCGACGTCACTGATATCATAACTATTGTCGCCGGCATCCGTTATGAGGACGAGGAACGCCAGCTTCGTGATCTCGGTACTTTTGCGACCGGTTTCGGCACGCTCAACTTCGCCAATGGAACGGTTGATGGAACGCTGGAAAACCGCGATTTAAATTCCGATAATGTCAGCGGAAAAATCGGCGTCAATATCAAGCCGGCCAAGGATATCCTGCTCTATGCATCCTACAGCCGCGGCATAAAATCGGGTGGATTTACCGCCTATAATACGCTCAACCCGAACGCGCTGGACCCGTTTACGCCGGAAAAACTCAACGCCTATGAAGCCGGTTTCAAAACCCAATTCGCCGATGGCGCGGTGACCATGAATGGCGCGGTTTTCTATTATGATTATAAAGACCAGCAAGTTCAGTCGGCGATATTCGATGCTGGCACCGGCGCAATTGTCGGGCGCATCGTCAATGCGCCGGAAAGCGAAATTTACGGCGCGGAATTGGAAATCACCTACCGTCCGGCGCCTTGGCTGACCATTGGCCAATCGCTTGGCTACAAGAACGGTGAGTTTAAAACCTTCACCGATCTCGACACCGCCGCAACCGCTATTGCAGCAACCGCGGTAACTATTGACCGTGCGGGACAAGATTTAGGCTTCCCTAATCTCGGCTATCAAGGTTACGTCGCTGCGCAAGTGCCGGTGGCGCAAACATGGCGCCTGGGCGGGCGCGTTGACTACTCTTATCGCGGAGAGCTCGCATTGCCGCTGCTTGGGCCGGATTATCTGGTTGAAGATTATTGGCTCGCCAATGCGCAACTGACGTTCGGACCGCAAGATGATCGCTGGGAAATCGCACTTTGGGGCCGCAATATTTTCAACACCGATTTCGACGAAACCCGCAATTTCTTCATCGCGCCGGGCGGTGTCGCTGATGTCGCCGCGCCTGGCCTGCCGGCGACTTATGGTGCGCGGCTGTCGGTCCGTTATTGACGGAATTCCCTGCTGGTTTTGAGAATAAGAATCAGGCGCTTATGCTGGCTTCTTGACCCTGGCTATAGGCCAGAAAATAAGGCGCGGCGCGCCGAACAGTGATGGAGACCTATGGCTCACCGGCGGACCTCCTTGTTGGCGTTCTTAATGCGCGCGACCGTCGCATTCGTAGCCGGCCTTTGCATGATGGCGTCGCCGGCTAACGCTGCCGGCGCGCTCAATGTCGGGGTGCAGCTTGAGCCGCCCAATCTCGACCCGACCAGCGGCGCGGCGGCGGCGATTGACGAAATTGTCTACGCCAATATTTTTGAAGGCCTCACCCGGATTACCGAAGACGGCGCGGCGGCGCCGGCGCTGGCGACTGACTGGACAATATCCGCAGACGGACGGGTTTACGAGTTTTACCTGCGCCGCGGCGTGCGGTTCCATGACGGAGCTGAGTTTAACGCCGACGATGTCGTCTTCACATTCGATCGCGCCCGCAGCCCGACTTCAACCAACGCCCAGCGTCCGATCTTTGAGCAAATCGAAACGGTGACGGCGATTGACCCGTTCACGGTTCGCATCACTTTAAAGCAACCGCTCGGCGCCTTTCCGATTTATCTCGGCTGGGGCGATGCGGTGATTGTTACGCGGGGCAGCGCCGCGACCAATGCAAGCCACCCGATCGGCACTGGGCCGTTCAAATTTCAGCGCTGGCGCAAGGGCGCTTCGGTGACGCTTGCCCGCAATGACGACTATTGGGGAATGCGCGCGCCGCTCGATCTAATCAACTTCATTTTCATCCCCGATCCGACCGCGGCCTTTGCCGCATTGATGGCCGGCGATGTTGACGGGTTTCCCAATTACCCGGCGGCGGAGAACCTGGCGCTAATCGAAAGAGATCAAAGATTTCAAATCGTTTTCGGCGCCGGCGAAGGTGAAATGTTAGTCGCGATAAACAACGCCAAACCGCCTTTTGACGATATTCGCGTGCGCCGCGCGCTCAACCACGCCATCGACAAACAAGCGGTGATCAACGCCGGCCTTTTCGGTTACGGAACGCCGCTGGGCAGTCATTTCTCGCCGCATCATCCGGCCTATATCGACCTGTCAAACCGCTACATTTACGACCCGGTAAAAGCGCGCCGTCTTCTGAGCCTGGCCGGTCTTGCCGATGGCTTTGCGCTAACCCTCACCCTGCCGCCGCCGGCCTATGCGCGGCGCGGCGGGGAGATTATCGCCGCGCAGCTTGAAGCGGTCGGCATTGATGTAACGATCCGCAATCTTGAATGGGCGCAGTGGCTGGATCAGGTCTTTTCTAACAAGTCCTATGACCTCACCATGGTCTCACACACCGAGCCGCTCGACATCGATATCTATGCCCGCGACAATTATTATTTTCAGTACAAGAACGAAAACTTTAATCACGTCATCAGCCAGCTGCGAAAAACTTCTGGCGTCGATGAGCGCAACCGTCTCTACGGCGAAGCGCAACGCATCCTCGCTGACGACGCCGTCAATGTCTGGATTGCGTCCTCTCCGAAGATCGCAGTTTGGTCGCGTGATGTCTCCGGCGTGTGGACGGATGCGCCGTTGCAGGCGAATGATTTTACCAAGGCCGATATCGCCAATCGCGCGCCCGTGCTTGCCTCAAAAGCGACGAAATCCGCTTTTCCGGTCTTTGCCACCTGGCTGTTCGCAGCCGCGTTAGGCGCGGCGGCAATCTATTTCAGCCAGGCGAGCGCGGCGTTCCTTTTAAGCCGGCTTACCAGCATGGCAGCGACATTGGCGGCGGCGTCGGTCGTGATCTTTTTGCTGATAGAGGTAGCGCCAGGCGATCCGGCGGCTTTCATAATGGGCTTGAATGCGGACCCGGCGTCCATTGCCGCTCTCAAAGCCGAACTCGGCCTCGATCAGCCGGCATGGGTGCGATATTTCACCTGGATTGGCGGATTGGCGCGCGGTGATTTCGGCGTCAGCTATACGTACCGCGTGCCGGTCGCGGATTTAATCGCCGAGCGGTTTTGGGTGTCGCTGCCGCTGGCGCTGCTGGCGTTTTTACTCTCAACGGTGATCGGCATTCCCGCCGGCGTGATGGCGGCGGCGCGGCGTGGTCGCGCCAGCGGTCGCGCCATCATCACTGTGGCGCAAGCCGGCGTCGCGGTTCCCAACTTTTGGCTGGCGATTTTGCTGGTGCTGGTATTTGCAGTCGGCATCCGATGGTTTTCCGCCGGCGGCTTTCCGGGGAGGGAAGCAGGGGTCCTGCCCGGGCTAAAGGCGTTGTTCCTGCCAGCGATAGCGCTCGCCCTGCCGCAAGCGGCGATCCTCACGCAAATTATGCGCACATCGATGCTCGATGTGATGGACAATGATTATATCCGCACCGCACGCGCTAAAGGACTGTCCCAGACCCAAGTCTTGCGCCGTCATGCATTGCGCAATGCCTTAATCCCTGTCCTCACCATTCTGGGTTTGCAATTCGGATTTCTGCTCGCCGGCAGCATCATCGTTGAAAACGTGTTCTATCTTCCGGGCCTCGGCCGGTTGGTGTTTCAAAGCATTATCCAGCGCGATCTCATCGTCGTTAAAAGCATCGTTATGGTTCTGGTCTTTATCGTTATTTTAACGACGTTTTTTATCGATCTTGCTTATGGCGTGGTGGATCCGCGTCTGCGGCGGAGGGGCGCATCATGACCGGCGCCATCTCCACAGCAAAGCCGCGAAAACAATACCGCGACCTTGGGTTTCGCGCCGGCGCGGCCGTTACGCTGACATTTATCGCTTTGGCGTTCGTCTCCCTGTTCTGGACACCCTATGATGTCGCCGCGCTCGATATCGGGGCGCAGTTTTCCGCCCCCTCCCCCAGCCATTGGTTGGGAACCAACCATCTTGGCCGCGATGTGTTGTCGATGATTATGGTCGGCGCGCAAACCTCTATCGCGGTCGCGTTTCTTGCAGTCGGCATCGGGCTGGTGATCGGCGTTCCGCTCGGTCTTTGCGCGGCTGCGTTTGGCGGTTTCGTAGATGAAGCGCTGATGCGGTCAGGCGATCTGATCTTTGCGTTCCCGGCGATTATCCTGGCGATTTTAATCACCGCGATTTTCGGCGCAACGGCGATCAATGCGATCATTGCGATCGGGGTTTTCAATATTCCGGTCTTCGCCCGGCTAACGCGCGGCGCCGCCCTGCCGTTGTGGACGACCGGCTATGTGATGGCGGCGCGCACCGCCGGGAAAAATCGCTTTGCAATTTCAGTTGAACATATTTTTCCAAACCTCGCTCATCTTCTGATTGTTCAGGCGACGATACAATTCTCGCTGGCCATTCTCGCCGAAGCCGGGCTTGCTTATGTCGGGCTTGGCGCCCAACCGCCAACGCCGAGCTGGGGGCGCATGCTGGCCGAGAGCCAGACCATGGTGAGCTTTGCGCCATGGCTGGTTTTATTTCCGGGCTTGGCAATTTTTACCTTTGTGCTCGGGCTTAACTTGCTTGGCGACGGCCTGCGTCATCGGCTGGACCCTCGCCGTGAGCGGGGCCTTTAGATGACGAAGGTTCTCGATATCGATGATCTACGCCTGGCAATAGGCGGCCAGACCATTCTCAACGGCGTCAATTTCTCGCTTGAACGCGGAAAGATTACCGGCCTGGTCGGCCGATCTGGCTCCGGCAAGTCGATGACCGGGCTTGCCGCCATCGGACTGGCGCCGGCGGGGGCGACATTGTCCGGCGCTGTCGCCTTGAATGGACAAAGCCTGCTCGATCTTCCCGAGCGGGAGATGTGCGCGCTGCGCGGGCGCGATCTGGCGATGATTTTTCAAGAGCCGATGACCGCGCTCAACCCGCTGCAAACCATCGCAACACAAATCGCTGAAACCATCACCATTCATGGAGACACGCCGAAGGCGCAAGCCAGAGACGAGGCCGAGATATTAATGCGCCGGGTCGGGCTCGACCCCGATGTTATTTCTCCCGGACGCTTCCCACACGAACTTTCCGGCGGCCAGCGTCAGCGGGTGATGATCGCTGCGGCAATCGCATTGAGCCCCGCTGTCCTTATCGCCGATGAACCCACCACAGCGCTCGACGTCACCACGCAAGCGGAAATTTTAACACTGCTGCGCCGTCTGGTTGAGGAAGACGAGATGGCGCTGTTGTTTATCACCCATGACCTGGCGGTAATTTCAAATATGGCGGACACGGTCGCTGTGATGGACAAAGGCCGCATCATTGACGCCGATACGCCGGGCAACTTTTTCAAAAAAGGGCTGGGCGGCGCGCTGTCTGGCCTGGTTGTCCGATCGACACAGAGAAAGCTGGCTCAGAAGACTTCAGCCGACCGCGAAACCATCGTTGCAGCCAAGAACGTCAGTTGCATCTACCCAACCGCCAGGCAAAATCTGTTCACATCAGCGCCGCCGGTTCGTGCGGTGAACGGGGTCACCTTATCCCTCAAGCGCGGCGAAAATCTTGGCCTTGTGGGCGAGTCCGGATGCGGCAAGTCCACGCTCGCCAGGGCGTTGTTAGGATTGCAGCCCGTGAACGATGGCGCGATTGAAATTGGCGGCGTTGGTTTTGCCTCCGCCGGTAAGGTGGCGATGCGCATGATGCGCAGGAAAATACAAATCGTCTTTCAAGACCCCTATTCGAGTTTTAATCCACGTCACAAAGTCGAGACAATCATCGGCGAGCCGTTTCACCTGTTTGACACACCACCGAGCCGAGCCGAGCAGCGCGAGTTGATTGGCGAGGTGTTGGCCTCGGTCGGTATGAGCCTCAACGATATGGAGAAATACCCGCATGAATTTTCCGGCGGCCAGCGCCAGCGGATCGCGATTGCCCGCGCGCTGATCACCGAGCCGTCGGTCATCATCCTCGATGAAGCCACCTCGGCGCTTGATGTTGGTGCGCGCAATCGAGTGCTCAATTTATTGATGGCCCTTTCCGATCAGCGCGGCGTCAGCTATCTTTTTGTCACCCATGATATGACGATTATCCGTGATGTCGCTGACCGGGTGCTGGTGATGCAGGACGGATGCATTGTTGAGGAAGGCGCGACGAGCGACATACTGGAAGATCCGCAACATGACTATTCGCGCAGCCTGATTGAGGCGACCCCGAAAATAAACTGGCCGCAATGAGGCCGCGCAAAATGATTGAACCAAAGACAAACCGGAGACCCGCCCATGCCCAAACCCGGCGCGCATAATCTTATCACCGACATTGCCGGCCTGACGGTTGGCAATGCGATCGATGAGAAAGTCAAAACCGGCGTCACGGTGTTGCGCTGCCGGGAGCAATTTATTGCAGCGGTTGATGTGCGCGGCGGCGCGCCCGGGGTTCGTGAAACCGACACGCTGGCGCCGGAAAACCTTGTCGGCCGCGTCGATGCGATTGTATTGACCGGCGGTTCGGTGTTCGGCCTCGCCGCTGCCGACGGCGTTGCAAATGCGTTGTCACAAAGCGATGTCGGGTTGAAAATTTCTGAAGCCGGACCGGCCATCCCCATCGTCCCGGCGGCGGTGCTTTATGATCTCGGCAATGATGGCGACAAAGACTGGGGCGCCACGCCGCCTTACAACCGGCTGGGCGGGCAGGCCCTCGCCGCCGCCGCGGAAACTTTCGCGCTCGGCTCAACCGGCGCCGGGTGCGGCGCCATGGCCGGAACCGTCAAAGGCGGTCTCGGCTCCGCGTCGATGATGCTTGATGACGGCGTCATTGTCGGCGCTCTGGTCGCGGCCAATCCGGTTGGCTCGGTGTTCATGCCCGATGGCAAGACATTTTACGCCTGGCCATGGGAGCAAGACGGGGAGTTCGGCGATAGGCCTTTACCGCAGGAACGCGATTGCATCGGACCGATCCCGACATTCTCCCGATTGGCGCAACACTCAAAACCGGGCGCGAATACGACGATTGCAATCGTCGCGACCTCTGCTGCATTAACCGGCGTTGAGGCCAAGCGCATCGCAATGATGGCCCATGACGGCATCGCCAGAGCCGTGCGTCCAGCGCATACGCCGCTCGACGGCGATATTGTTTTTGCAATCTCGACCGGCGCGCATCCTCTACCCGCTGACGCATCTCGCCCGATGCATATCGCTGCAATCGGCGCCGCCGCCGCTGACTGTCTCGCCAGAGCGACGGCGCGCGCGGTTTATGAAGCGGCGCTTGGTTAACCAATCCGGCCTGTTCCTTGAATATTAAGGAGCAGAATCGGAAACCAGCCCCATGCGCGACGTTATTCTCATAGCTTTTATCGCATTGTGTCTCGCAACGGCGATCCGTTATCCATTTGCGGGGCTTTTGACCTGGGCGTGGTTTACCATAATGACGCCGCATCAGGCTGCGTTCGGCGCCTTTGGCCTGCCCCTCAATCTCATCATCGCGGCGGTGACCATTACCGGCTACGTGTTCTCAAACGAGGTCTCGCGGTTTAAAATAGACGCCATCACCGGCCTCATTTTAGTGTTCGCCGGTTGGCTGACGCTGTCACAACTGTTTTCGCTCGATCCGCAAAATTCAGAGCCCTATTTTGAGCGGATGATTAAGACGCTCATATTCGTCCTCCTGTGCATACAGATGACGACTGACAAGCTGCGGTTTAACGCGCTGGTCTGGGTCGTTGTTCTCGGCGTCGGGTTCTTCGCCGCCAAGGGCGCTCTGTTCACCTTCGCAACCTTTGGCGCCTACCGCGTCCAGGGGCTCGCGCAAACCGTTCTTGAAGACAACAACCATTTCGGAATTGCTGTCGCGACGATCCTTCCCCTGATTTTATACTTGCGCGGTCAGGCGTCAGGCCTATGGGTTCGCCGGGGAATGCTGGCGTTGTTTTGCCTGTCGGTGGTCGCCATCATCGGCACCCATTCGCGCGGCGCCTTTCTGGCGCTCATGGCGTTTGGCGGAGTCTTCTGGTGGGGCTCAAAACACAAAGTCACAATACTCGCAGGTCTCGCCCTGTTAATGATCCCGACCATCGCCTTCATGCCGGCAAAGTGGACCGAGCGCATGAGCACCATCGGCGAGGCGACCCATGACGCCTCGTTCATGGGCCGGGTCGACGCCTGGGTCATTAACTACAAATTGGCGAAAGAAAACCCGTTCACTGGCGCTGGGCTTCGCAATTCCTATCAGCCGGAGATCGCCAAGGAAGTAGACGCCGAACGCGCACAACGCGCCAAGGCCGCGCACAGTATTTATTTTGAAATTCTTGGCGGCGCCGGGTTTATCGGGCTGGCGTTTTATCTTTCGATTTTCGCCGCCGCATTTATTGGCGCGAGGCGGGTGCAATCCGCAGAGCTTTCGCTGGCGCCATGGAAATCCGAATTTGCCCGCTACGGACAGCTATCGTTGGTGATTTTTATGGTCGGCGGCGCCTCGACATCAATGGAAATGTGGGACGGCTATTGGGTTGTGATCGCGCTGATCGCCGCGCTGACGAAGATCGGCCAGACTTCCGCTGATGGCGCCGATTCAGCTCTTGAGAGGGCGCGCAGAACGTCATGGCGTCAGCAGCAGCGCATAAGAGGCGCCCTCGCCAACCATGCGCCAGCCGCCCGCCTTACGGCTTCTGCGCCGCAAAGGCCGGGCCGGTCTGAGCCGTACTAACGGTATGATCGCTCGCAACATGCTGCGCGCTTGGCGCAGACGACATACTTTCTGCTTGCTGACACTGGTCAGGGCATTGCCCGCCGACTTCCACTTGAATGGTTGAATGATGAATATCGTATTTCTGATCAAGATATTCTTTCGCGGCGGCAAGTGCGGCGGCGGCGTCGGCGGCATTGTCGACGCAAGCATGTAGCGTCAGACGCGGCTGGTCCGGCGTTATCTGCGATATCTGAACATGGTGAACGCTACAGATCAGCGGCGATGCGTTCTTTAGCCCGTCGGCGAGCTCGGTGGTGTCAATATCTGACGGCGCGCCCTCCAGCAAAATAAATCCGGATTCGCGCACCAGCCGGAAAGCCGATACGCCGATCAGGCAGGCGACCAGCAACGACAATAGCGGGTCAATCTGCATCCAGCCGGTAGTCCATATCACGATGGCGGCGATGATGGCGGCGACCGATCCCATCAGATCGCCGATCACATGTAAGAGCGCGCCGCGCATATTGAGGTCGCGCTCGCCCGGGCGATGGAGAATGAAAAAAGCCGCCACATTCGCGCCAAGACCGATAATGGCGACGCCTAACATTAACGGCGCATCGATCTCTATCGGGTTGAGCGATCTGCGGATCGCTTCATAGACAATCCACGCCAGCAACACCGCCATGAAAATACCGTTGACGAAGGCCGATAAAACCTGCGTCCGGCGATAGCCAAACTGGAGTTTATTATCCGCCGGCCGGGCGGCCAGCAACTGTGCGCTGGCGGCGAGCGCAAGCGCCAGCCCATCGGTCAGCATATGGGTCGCATCGGCCAATAATGCCAAGGATCCTGACAATATTCCGCCAATAATCTCGACGACCATAAAGACTACAATGACGCCAAAAGCCCACAATAGGCGGCGAGTATTGCTGTTGTCTTTCGTCTGATGATGGTCGCAATTATCCACGCGCCCGTCCTGTTCTTGTTTTCGAACGCTCAGGTTTTACCTGCGATTGATAATACTCCGCCTTGTTCGTGAAGGGCAAGCAACCTGCGCAATCTTCACGGGAATATCAGTATTTTAGCGATTTTCATAACCGTCTTTTAACCGGCAAAAATAGTGACGTGATAACATTTTCATTGCTATCTTGCCGCTTTGGGGCCATTGCAAATGACGATGGTTGCACGCGCCTGGAAGGGATAACGCATTTTGTTTGGGGAATTGCAGGCCATACCTGGCTTGGGGGCAAGCCTTGTCGCCGCGGCGATAAGCCTGGCCGGCGTCATGTCGATCGCCGCGTTTGGCGCGGCGGCGCAGCGCAACAGCGCGTATATTTCTGCCTTCGCGGTCGGGTTGTTAACAGTTAGCGTACTGTTTCATTTATTACTTGAAGCGCTGGATATTTCGTTCAATGCGCTCGGTTGGGTTGCCGGCGGGTTCGCCTTGATGGTGTTAATCGGCACCAGCGTTCAAGCCGCCGTCAACCGACGTGCTGACGGCGCCGCCCTCACCTTTGGCTATGCATCCATCATTGCTCTTGCCGCACATTCCAGCCTCGACGGATTTATTTATGCAGCAGCCTTTAAGAGCGAGATGTTTTCCGGCTGGCTGGCGGTTGGCGGTTGGTTGTTTCACGAGTTTCCCGAAGGCGTCATTGCATTTTTTCTGTTGACCGAGGCGGGAATGCGCAGAGGAAGCGCAATCTTGCTGGCGTTCATGGCCGCGGGCGGAACGACCGTCCTTGGGACAGTAGGCGCAAGCTCTTTGTTGGAAACAGCTGAAGTTATTCCGATGACCGCTTTGTTGGGCGGCGCGGCAGGTGCGTTGGCCTATGTTTTAATCTTTCACCTTGCGCCGCATGCAGCAAAGGCGCCCAGCAAAGGCGGCTTTCAGGCCCTCAGCTTTGGCGTTGTAGTTGGCGCCATCGGCGTGATATTAAATTCTTTCGGCGCACACTGACAGGCCGACAAGCGCCATCGGCAACGCCGATAAATTTATTTGCCTATGAAAATCGGTTGCCGTTTTTCAAGCAAGGCCATGGCGCCCTCAGCGCAATCTTCACTCGCAATCGCCGTGCGCTGGGTCATCGCTTCGAACGCCATGGCGTTGCGGAGCCCTGATTGCGCGGCGGCGCGGAAGGTGCGTTTGGTGAGCGCCATCGCAATCGGCGCCCGCTGCGTTAGCGATCGCGCCCAGCCCAGCGCATTTTCCACCACACCCGCGCCCGCAACCATTCGGTTGACAAGCCCCCATTCGAGCGCGCACGCAGCATCGATTTTCTCCGCCTCAATGGCGAGTTGGTAGGCGCGTGCGTAACCGATCTGTTGGGTGAGCAAGAACGACAGGCCGCCATCGGGGACCAGGCCGATATTCGCGAACGCGCTCATCAGATAGGCGCCCTCGCCCATCACCTGCAAATCGCAAGTCAGCGCGAGCGTCATGCCGATACCGGCCGCAGGCCCGTTGATGGCGGCGATCACCGGTTTTGGCATGGTCGCAATCGCACTTAAGAAAGCGCCATATTCAGTATTGAGAATATCTTCGACATTATATTTGTCGTTGACCACGCTGATGTCTGCGCCAGCGCAAAACCCCCGCCCGGCGCCGGTAATAACGACAACGCGGATGTCGGCATCCGCAGACGCACGCAGCGTAGCGTCCATCAAGTCGAGGCGCATCTGCCGGTTAAACGCATTCAGCTTGTCCGGACGGTTCAACGTAATCAGGCATACGCCATCGCTCGGCGTTTCATAGTTGACCGTCATAGCGTAACTCCCGAGATTCGGTTATTTCGGCGCCGTTCCGCTAGCCTTCTTCTACGCTGCGAAACGAAATGATTTTTGTCGGGTTTTCAGGCGGCTCGCCGCGCGCGGCCTCATCGACATGTTCCATGCCTTCAACAACCTTGCCCCAGGCGGTATACTGGCCATCCAGAAAAGACGCATCGTCAAAGCAGATGAAAAACTGGCTGTCGCCGCTGTCTGGGTCTTGCGCGCGCGCCATCGAACATATGCCGCGCTGATGATTGGTGTCGTTGAACTCCGCTTCAATTTTTTCGCCGGAACCGCCGGTTCCATCGCCGCGCGGACAGCCGCATTGCGCCATAAAGCCTTCAATAACGCGGTGGAAAGTGAGGCCGTCATAAAACCCGTCATCTGCCAGCTGTTTTAGCCGCGCCACATGGGCAGGCGCTTTGTCGGCAAAGGTTTCAATCGTCACATCGCCTGTATCAAGTTTCAAAATCATCCTGTCGCTCATCATTCAATCTCTCCATTGATACGCACCGGGATTTTGATTTCGCATATGTCTTTGACATAGCCGGTGTCATCGACATCGCCGCGCGCTTTGATATATCTCATAAATGTTTCGCTGTCGGTGCGCATCACCTCTGTCTCACGACGGTCGGCGTCGGGAACATCGGCGGCGATTCGCACGCGCATAATTGGCGTTGGACGCGTCGGCGGCTCACCCCTGGCAATGCGGCGGCTGGCTTCAAACCCGTCAACGATCCATCCCCATGCGGTATAGCGCCGATCGAGATTAAGACGGGAATCGCCAATCATCAAAAAGAACTGGCTGTTGGCGCTATTGGGGTCTCCCGCCCGGGCCATCGACATCACGCCTGGACAATGCAGCGGCCATAAGTCGACATGCCGGTCGGTCTTGAATGCGCGTAACGCTTCGGGTTGGGCGGCAAATGGCATGCCGTGGATGTAGCCGACCCTCGGCGCGATACGGTCGCGCCCGATTTCTACAAACTCATCCGTATCCGATGTGTCGCGCGTAAACTCCGCCTTGAGGTTGGGCAAGTTAGAACCGCCCGTGCCGTTGCCAAGCGGATCGCCGCCCTGAGCCATAAATCCTTCAATCACGCGGTGGAAACTGAGGCCATTGTAAAACCCGGCCCGGACAAGTTTTTTTATCTGCTCAACATGGCCCGGCGCGAAGTCTGGTCGTAGTTCGATAATGACCAAACCCGCCGGCAGGTCCATATAAACCGTATTTTCCGGATCGAGCTTGCGCCAAACCGTTTCCGGCGCCGTTTTAATAATTTGCGCAGGCGTGACCGTTACTGCCGGTTCATCCTTTGCCGCCGCGCCAGTCGCCGCCAACACAGCCGCGCCGCACGCGCTCAACACTAATCGCCGAATACTCATCAACAAACTCCTTCCGGCTTACCGCCTGGCCAATCGATGCCCGGCGCCGACCGTTTTTTGCAAACCACCAGCCCGTTAAAACTTATCACGAAGCCTTTTTGCCACATGAGCGGGAACAAAGGTATCGATATTGCCGCCGAGGCGTGCAATTTCTTTGACCAGACGCGATGCGATTGACTGATAGCGCGCATCAGCCATCAAAAACACCGTCTCAATCTCGCTATTGAGCGCCTGATTCATGCCGACCATCTGAAATTCATATTCGAAATCAGAAACCGCGCGCAGACCGCGGATGATAATCGAGGCGCCGATATCTTCGGCGAAGTTCATCAGCAGGATTTCAAACGGCGTCACCCGAATAGGTACGCCGCTGGCTTTTGTAATTCTCGCCGCTTCTGTTTCGGCCATTGCAACGCGCTCTTCAAGCGAGAACAGCGGATTTTTATCGCGGTTGACAGCGACGCCAATGACCAGCTCGTCAACCAGCTTCACCGCCCGCTCCACTAGATCCGCATGGCCCACCGTCAAGGGGTCAAACGTGCCGGGATATAGTCCTATGCGCTTAGTCATCGGCCGCCTCGTCAGTAGTCTCGCCATTATTGATGTCGTCATCGTCAACATCTTCGATGCGGCCGACGGAGACAACCTGTTCATCAGCGCGGGTTCTGAATATGGTCACCCCTTGGGTGTTGCGCCCGGCAATGCGGACGTCATTAATTGGCGTGCGAATTAACTGGCCGCCATTGGTGACCAGCATTATTTGGTCGGTTTCCTCTATTGAGAAAGAAGCCACAACGCGGCCATTGCGCGCTGAGGTCTGGATGGCGATAATGCCTTTACCGCCACGGCCCGAGGTGCGGTATTCATAAGACGATGTGCGCTTGCCATAGCCGTTTTCTGTCACCGCCAGAACAAACTGCTCGGCGGCGCCAAGTTCGGCCAGCCGGCTCGCGCTCATGGCGATATCGGGCGCGTCAGCTTCTTCGGGGTCTTCGGCGTCCGCCTCGCCAGCCGCCCGGCGCATGGCCGCGGCGTGTTTCAGATAGGCGCGCATCTCGTCGGTTGAAGCCTCTACATGGCGCAGCGTCGCCATCGATATCACTTCATCTTCCGCCCCGAGCCGAATTCCCC
>JAJFFZ010000085.1 GCA_021776395.1 Hyphococcus sp.
ACAGCCAGCTTGCGCCTTCCTGATAGAACCATAACAGCTCCGCGCGGCGCAGGGTGAAAATGCCGCGCAGGACCAGCTCCGTCACCCGCTCCGGGTGGGTCTCGCCATAGGCAAGCGCCAGCGTTGAGCCCCACGAGCCGCCAAACACCTGCCATTGCTCGACGCCGAGATGGCCGCGCAGCGCTTCCATGTCGCCAACCAGCGCCCACGTGTTGTTGTCTTTCAACTCCGCATGGGGCCGCGACTTGCCGCAGCCGCGCTGGTCGAAAACGATGATTTTGTATCGTTCCGGGTCAAAATAGCGCCGCATCGACGGCGTCGATCCGCCGCCGGGCCCGCCATGGCACACCACAACCGGCTTGCCGTCGGCATTGCCTGAAACCTCATAGTAAATTTCATGCAGGTCCGACACGCGCAGCATACCGCTGTCAAAGGGCTCTATCGGCGGAAATAAACTGAGGCGATCTGACATTTATTTGCTGACTTTTTGTGCTGGTTCGGGTATGGAGTTAGAGCGTGTGGGGACGCGCCACAAGTATTTGTTCGGAGTAGGGGCATAGTGATACGGGGCTGGCGTGTATGCGGTGTTACCGCATTAGTGTTGCTTTTAGCGGGCGGTTGCGCTGTCCGCCCGGCAAATTCAATAACACAGTTTAAATATCCGGCGGCGCAGCGCGATATGCTCGCGGATGCAGCAAAAGCTGTCGAGACCTCGCCTTGGCCCAAGCCAGGACCCGCCTCCTTTATCGTGCGCATGACCGGCGTTGGCGGCAATGATCGTGTTTCGCGCAATGACGCCGTTGCGGCTTATCTCTTAGAGCTTGAAGCTTCCGGCGCCGGATTTGTCCGGTTGGAGCGCGATGCGCGGTTAAACCTCGCCGCCGCCGAGCGGCTTGACGATACAGCGCGCGAAGCGTTGCGGGCGCCGCGCCATTCGATGAATGATATTGCGTTGATTGAAACCGCTATCCAGACTTTGCGCGAGCATCGCCATATTTATGCCGATGCCGGCAAGGAACTTAAAAAGCGCGGCTTTGACGTCAGTGATGATGCGCTGGACGCATTGCGCGACGATTTTCGGCTGGCGGTGAAAAACCTCGGCAAGACCGCTGATGTTCTGGCCGACCAAATCGACGAGGACCGCAGCGCAACCTATGCCTCGCCGGACCGCACTATTCGTTAAGCCGGCGCTATAGCGTCGGGCGAAAAAGTGGAAACCGGTTTTTCGCAAAACCCGACGCGCAACAAGGAATCTAGAGTATCGGGAGATTCCTATTAATCGCCCGATACTCTAGTTGCTCCGGTCGAGTTTTCGTTTGCGCGCCTTCGCGCGCGGGCGGCGCAGAATCCGTTTCTGATTGAACGCATTATACTATAGACCCCGGCCATGCCGAGGGGTTTTTCCAAGCAGCGCGCCGGCCCGCTCTATGCGCTATTTTATGGCGGGCAGTTTGTTCTGCTTGGCGTGCAGCTGCCATTTTTTGCCGGCTGGCTGCACATCAAAGGGTTTTCCGCTGCTGAGATCGGGTTGATTACCGGCGTCGCCTTGATCGCGCGGCTGGCGCTGGGCCCGTTCATTGCTTTCTGGGCGGACCACCAAACCGATGAGCGCCGGGCGCTGCGGATCGTTTCATTTATCTTTGCGTTAGGCGCGGCGGGGCTGATCTTTGCCTCCGGGAAAATTCTGATTGCAGCGGCGGCGCTGATTGTGTTGTGGGCGTTTGGCGTGCTGTTGCCGCTATCGGATGGCGCGGTGTTGCGCGCCGATCGCAACGGCTATTTGCATTACGGCCAGACCCGGGCGGCGGGCTCGGTGTTCTTTTTAACCACAACCATACTCGCCGGCGCGGCGTTTACCCGGTTCGGTATTGAGGCGAGCGTCTGGGTGATGGCGGCGGCGGCGGGTTTTGCGTTTGTGGTGTCGCTGGTTTTGCCCCAAGGCGCGGGCGGGCGCGGTGGCGCCAAGCCAGTTTCCTGGCGTGAGGCGCCGGCGCTGCTGGCCAGTCCGGTGTTTGCAGCGGTGTTGCTGTCCGCTGGCCTCACCCAAGGCGCGCATGCGGTTTATTACGCGTTTTCCTATCTGCGCTGGACGGAGATCGGTTATTCTGACCAAACCATCGGCCTGTTATGGGCGACCGGCGTGGTTGCGGAGGTGTTTGTCCTCACCCGCGCGCGCGGCGTCGCCCGGCGGTTGTCGCCGGCGGGCCTGTTGACGCTTGGCGGCGGCGCGGCGGCGCTGCGCTGGACCATAACCGCGCTGGAGCCGACGCTGTGGGTATTGTTCCTGATACAGATATTGCACGCATTCACCTTCGCGGCGACATATCTCGGCAGTGTTGAGTTTCTCGACCGCGCCGTGCCGCATCGCCTGGTCAATACCGGCATGACGTTAATGTCCGCGACCGGGGTCGGCGCGATCACTGGTGTCGCCACCGTCATTGCCGGTTTCGTGTGGAACGGATATGGCCCGGCAAGCGCTTATATGATTATGGCGGCGATGGGGGTTGGCGCGTTGATAACAGCGTTGTTCATTGCCCGGCGCTGGGACGGCAAACAAATATTTGCGTAAGCAACGCCGCTTCTTCAGGCCCCAGCCTCGTGCACCCCGTCCCAATCTTCGGGCGCGCCTTGCTCTGACAATTTGCGAACCCGCTCTTCGTAAATATCAAACAGCGCGATTTTTGCGCCGGGTGATTTTTTTGTCTTGTCGAGCAGCTCGCGCGCGCGCTCCGCCTTGCCGGCGCGATAGGCGATCAGCATTTCGCGGTGCGCCTCGTCAAGGTCGCGGAAACCTTTGGAGGATTTGATAAACGGATTGCCGATCAGCGCGAAAATACAAAATGGCCGCTCGGCGTTGCGGGTGCGGATTTTATCGAGCTCAAGATAGGCGAACAGATGGTGGGTTTGTTTGTAGACCGGCTCGTCGCAAATCATCGCCGGGCCGTAATATTCTGACTGGTTGCGCAAAAACGCGGCGCGATCGACCGCCGGGCCCATGGCCGAATAGCGATTGTTGCGGCCATGGCCCATGGGCCCGGCAAAACATGGCCCCGTCGCGACGCCAATCGCCAGATGCAACTGCATCCCGCGCGTCACGCTTGAGGCTTCAAGGTCGGTGTTGATCTTGTCCATGCTCTCAATCATCCGCAAGGCGGCCGCGCAACCGGCCTGAACGTGATCGGCAAGCTCTGTCGGGGTGTTGTAATAGGCGAAGATGCGCCCGCCCTCAGCCTGATCGGCGACGCCGCCGGTGTCGATAATGGTCTGGCGCAAATCGAGGCTGGCGGCGGCCATCAGCTTGGTGACTTCATCGGGAATATTTTCCATGCCGTGAAGGTCTTCATCGGGAAAGCGCAATTCGCAGGCAAGCACCGTAATGTCGCGATTAACGCCTTCAAGAATATCGCCGCCGCTTTCCTCTCGCAGTTTTTTCATCGCCGGTTCGGGCAGCGTATCGTGAAACGATCCGCGCACGGAATCATCGCGCAGTACGCCGCCAATCGACTTACCGCCAGCGACCGAAAGCGCGCCGACAAACAGCGCCAGCGATGGCGCCAGCGGATTGATCAGGAGGCCGCCCAGCGAGAAAGCGGAGTAAGCCGCGAGGATGAGGACGATGGAGACCGCAGCGGCAAAGCCTACCGCCTGCCAGAATTGCATGCGCTGGGCGATCATAATCGCCGCGGCGCCGAACACCATCACGCCAAGCGCTTCAAGATAACCGGTCCAGCCGGGACGCTTGGGCATTGCCGCAGCGGTGATTTGCGCGGCAGTCAGCGCGTGCAGTTCGACCAGGGGCATCTCGCCGCGCGGCGTGCGGACGGTCTCGCCGAGATCGCCGTCAAGCCCGATCAAAACCACCGCGCCTGAAAGCTGGCTGTTGGAGCCGGCGCCGGCTAGCAGTCTTGCCGCCGAGGTGGTCGGAATGTTGAGGCGCTTGGGCAAATAAAGCCGCACCGCCGATTGCGGTGAAATAGCAAAACCGCCGCCCGACAGGCTGATGGCTTTCAAAACCCGCCCCTGCGGATTGGCGGAGTTGAGATTGACCTCGGCGGTGATGGCGTTGTCGCCAAGCGCCAGTTGTGCAGCTTTAAGCGCAATCGACGGCGCCGGTCTGCCGTCAAGCGACCACAGCAATGGCGCGCGGCGGAAGACCCCGTCGGGGTCAGTAGCGAGCGCGGCGACAGCCGGTTGTGCGGCGCGCGAAAGCTCAGGGTTTAAGCCGTACAAATAGCGCGCGCCGGGCAGGGCGATATAGTCAGCGCCGCTATCGGCGATGTTGAGCCAGCCGGCGTCCTTGGCGTCCGCACGCTGCATCGCCGACGGTTGGTTCGGATTGCCCGGCGGCGTTAGCGAGACCGCAACCGCGCCTTTGGTTTTTGTAAACGCCCGCGCCAAGACCACATCGGTGCGCGGCAGCCGCGACAGCTGTTCGGCCAGCGCGTCGTCGCTGGCGCCCTCAAGCCAGAACCGGCCGATGGTCTCCGGCGACAACGGGTCGGGTTTATCCACCGGCTCGGTAAGGATAACGCCGCGGGCCCCGGCCTCGGCGGTCGCATCGACAAGACTGGCCAAAACTGTCCGCGGCCACGGCCACGGGCCCACCGCCTCGACGCTTTCGCGATCGATAAGCACCAGGTGGAACTTCTCCGAGGCGTCATACTCAGCCGGCGACATGCGCTGGAAATAATCGAACAAAACCTCGCGCGAGTGCGCCTCCGGCGAGGTTGCGCTGGTCAGCGTCATAATCGCCATAACCGTCAAAATGCCGGTCACCACCAGCAGCGGCAGGGCTGAAAGCCATTGAAATGGCCCGCGAAACATATGGCTGGAGGTCAATAGCTGCTCCTGAAACGACACATTTTATTAAAAATCACCCCGTCGGCGCCCCAATATGGTAACCATCCGCGTAATTTCAGGATCATTTTAACACCCTTTACGCCATGATGGCACTGCAAGCGCCGCGCCGAGATGGGCGGCGTCTTTGGAAAGAATTAACTATGGCGGATTCGGCGGCGTATTTCGACATCGATATTGACGATGGCGTCATGAAAATGGTGGCGGCGGGAGACTGGCGGGCGCGATTTTTAAAACAGGTCGATCCGCGCCTGCGTGACTTTGCCGATGATACGATGGGCCGCGAGCTGATTATCGACATGACCGGCGTGGAACGCCTCGACACCGCCGGCGCGATGGTCCTGCAGCGCACTTTGCGCGCTTGCGGCGATCGCACCCGGATATCGCGCGTGGTGGGCGCAAGCGCGGCTCATGAAGCGCTGATGGAGCAGGTCAAAGACCACCTCGCGCCGTGTCATGTGACGCCGTTCCACCCCAACGCCTTTGGCGCAATGCTCGAGCGGCTTGGGAAAGGCGTTGCGGAAACCTATATCGCGGCCACGCAATTGTTGAGCTTTATCGGTGAAGCGCTGGCCGCGACCTGGCGCGTCTTCACCCGCCCGTCGCATTTTCGCTGGACCTCAACCGTTCATCATATGGAAGAGGCGGGGCTGAACGCCATTCCGATTGTCGGGCTGATGTCGTTTCTTATCGGCGCGGTGGTTGCGTTTATGGGCGCAAAAATTCTCAGCCTTTTTAACGCCGAAATTTTTGTTGTCGAACTGGTCGGCATTTCGGTGCTGCGCGAGTTTGGCGTGTTGCTCACCGCGATTTTGATCGCCGGGCGCTCGGGCAGCGCCTTTACCGCGCAAATCGGGTCGATGAAAATCCGCGAAGAAATCGATGCGATGCGGGTTCTGGGGCTCGACCCGATGGAGGTTTTGGTTTTGCCGCGGGTGTTTGCGCTGGTGCTGATGCTGCCGGCGATTGCGTTTATCGCCGGTATTCTCGGATTGGTCGGCGGCGCTTTGGTTGCGGCCTTTGCGATGGATATTTCAATTGCCCTGTTCCTGTCGCGGTTTGGCGAGACCATCCCTCTCACCCATTTCTGGGCGGGGCTGATCAAGGCGCCATTTTTCGCCTTTGTGATCGCGATTATTGGGTGTTTTCAGGGCATGGAAGTGGAAGGCAGCGCAGAATCGCTTGGTCAGCGTACGACGCTTTCTGTGGTTCAGGCGTTGTTTCTGGTCATCGTCATCGATGCGTTCTTTGCGTTGTTCTATCTGGAGATTGACTTTTGAGCACTGGCAACGACAACGCGAAAAACGTCATTGAGTTGCGCGGTGTACGCACGCAATTTGATGATGTCGTCATCCATGACAATCTCGACCTTGACGTTCATAAAGGTGAAATCCTCGGCGTTGTCGGCGGCTCGGGCGCCGGCAAGTCGGTTTTGATGCGCGCTATTATCGGGCTGAAACGCCCCAGCGCCGGGACCGTCAAAGTCTTTGGTCATAATTTTTATGAAGCCGACGATGAGGCGCGGCTCTCGGTTGAGCGCCGCTGGGGGGTGTTGTTTCAGGGCGGGGCGTTGTTTTCGTCGTTAACGGTTGCGCAAAACATTATGGCGCCGGTGCGCGAGCATCTGCACATTGAAGGCGCGTTGGCCAGAGACATGGCGGCGCTCAAAATCTCGATGGTTGGCCTGCCGGCGGAAGCCGGCGCGAAATATCCGTCCGAGCTTTCCGGCGGCATGAAAAAGCGCGCTGGCCTCGCGCGCGCACTGGCGCTCGACCCGGAACTGGTTTTTCTCGACGAGCCGACCGCCGGCCTCGACCCTATAGGGGCCGCCAAATTCGATGATTTGATCGTTAATCTCAAGGAATCATTAGGGTTAACGGTGTTTATGGTAACCCATGATCTCGATACGTTACATGCCGCCTGCGACCGGGTCGCGGTGCTTGCCGAACACCACGTCATTGCCTGCGGGCCGCTTGATGAGGTGCGCCGCACCGATCATCCGTGGGTCCATGAATATTTCTCAGGCCCACGCGGGCGCGCGGCCTTGTCGGCGAAGGCTGGCTGACGTATTTGAGGCCCGGGGGTAAGTTGGTATGGAAACGCGGGCGCATTACGTACTGATCGGCGCAGTAGTGTTGAGCGCTGTGGCGGCGGGGTTCTTGTTCATTCTCTGGCTGGGCCAGACGCAGCGAGAATTTGATGAATACGACATCATCTTTACCGAGCGCGTTTCAGGCCTGTCTGTCGGCGCACCGGTGCGCTTTAAAGGCAATCAGAAAGGCGAGGTTAGTACTCTGACCATCGACCCGGATGATCCGTCGACGGTAATCGCGCGGGTGCGCGTCGATAAGGATACGCCGGTCAAGACCGACACCAAGGCGGAGCTAGAGTTGGTCGGCTTTACCGGATTGGCGATTATCCAGCTGGTTGGCGGCACTAGGAATGCTGAATTGTTGAAAGATGTCAGCGAGGACAAAGCGCCGAAAATCAAAGCTGACACGTCCGGCTTTGCTGCGTTTCTGGAAGGCTCCGGCGATGTTCTGACCCAGGCGAACCGTCTGTTGTCGGACGAAAATATTGCCGGCATCGCCGGTATCATCGCCCATATTGAAACCCTCACCGGCGTCATTGCCGACAATGATGAGCATATCAATGCAATGATTGGCGACGCCGCGACGGTGACGGCCAATCTTGCCGAAGCCTCGGGCAAGCTCAACGCCGCCGCGACCAGCTTGCAGACATTGCTGGAAGATGACGCCCCCGTCGCGATGCGCGACGCAGACGCGGTGTTAAAAGAAACGCAAGCGCTGGTTACAGACCTCAGAGCCGTGGTGGAAGAAAACCGCGCGTCGTTGCGCGTGTTTACTGACCAGGGCCTGGCGCAAGTCGCGCCTGCTATGGCTGAGGCGCGCCGGCTGATGCGCACGCTTGACTATATCTTGCGTGAAATAGACCGCGACCCCCAAGCTTATTTGCTGGGCGACAGCGTGCCGGAATATGGCGCGGAGGAAAAACAATGAAACAGATTATTCGCGGCGTGATTTTTGGGCTCGCGTTTTTCGCCTCCGGTTGCGTTTCGCTATTGCCGGAAACCAGCCCGCCAAAACCGCGCTATCATATCTCCGCAGTGAGCGCTGATGCGCTGGCTGGCGCCGCCGTTAACTGGTCGCTGGTGGTTGAAGACCCACACACCACGCGGGTCTATGACACCACACGAATTGCGATCTCCACGGCGCCTGGAAAAATTCAATATTTCGCCAGCGCCGAATGGGCGGACCGCGCGCCGCGGCTTTTCCAAACCGCGCTGGTGCAGAGCCTGGAAGATTCCGGTCGTATCATCACCGTCGGTGATCGCGGCGCCATTCCCATAGCCGATTACGTTCTGCAGACAGACCTTCGCGCCATTCAGTTGAATATACGCGGCGGCCGGGCGGCGCGTGTGTCAATTTATGCTCGCCTGACTGACGGCAAGGGAAAAATATACGCCGCGAAGCTGTTTGAAATGTCAGCGCCGGCGGTGAGCGACCGCGCCGATGATGTAGTGGCCGCTTTTGACAGCGCGTTCGCCAGCTCCATTGCCGGGATTGTCAATTGGGCGCTTGAAGAGGGTGAGGCCTCAGCGTCGTCGTAAGCGTATTAGGCAAAATACCCGACGGTTGCGCCAATCAACAGGTAAACTCGGCCCAGCGGCGAGCTTAAATATTCTTCAAGTTCTTCATCGGCGGTCTCGGATGTGGTTGCATCCTCGAGCAGTTTTTCAAAACTTTGAAGGAAGTCGTGCACGCCGCCTTCAAATTTCTGGTCGCGCGCGGACTCGTTGCGTATGCGGCGTTTTACGTCAGCCTCGTTAAGACGCAACAGCCGGTTTGCAAAGACATTACGGTCGCCGCGGTCATAGCGCTCTTGCAGCGCCGGCGGCGGGTCGCCATAGAGCCGGGTCTCCAGCTCATAAGTAAATGCTTGCAGGCCGGAAATAATGCGGATGGCGTTGGCGGCTTCGTCGCGCGCCTCCACCGGGGTTTTGCGCGAGACCGGCCCAAGCTCCAGCGGTTCGGCGTCGTCAGCGGCGTCGAGGATTTCGCGCCATGAAACATCGCCTTTTGAGCGCTTGGGATCGGCGGTGATTTCGTCGGTGTTGAGGCTGCCCTCAACCGGCGGCTCCTTGCGCCGGCGCGAGCCGCGCCGCGGTCGGCGCTCGGCAATGTCGCGGGCAAGCTCTTCCAGCCGGGCCGCGCCGTTGGGTTTTTTTGCCGGCCTATCTTTTGCTGGCTTATCTTTTGCCGTCAGCGCCAGTTCCGGCGCCGTCTTTGCGGCTCGGCGTTCGGCGGCGAGCCGCTCTTCTTCCGTTGCTTTTCGGGCGGCGTCTTCTGCTGCTTTCTCTGCCGCTTTCTGGGCAGCTTGGCGCTCAGCCTCGGCCACAGCCTCTGCCGCCTGTTGCGCTTCGGCTTGCGCTTCCGCTTGCGTCACAGCCTCGGCCTGGCGCTCGGCGTCCAGTTTTGCAGCCTTTGCTTCTTCTGCTGCGGTCTTATCTTGCGCCGCACGCTCTTGCGCTTGTTTGTCGGCGCGCGCTTTGGCTTCCGCCTCGGTGCGCTCGGCGGCGGCTTGTTGTTCGCGCAATTGGGTTTCGGCAAGCTCGCTCAGCCGTTCGGTCTGGGCGGCGATGGCGTCAGCTAGTCGGTCGGCGCGTTTGCGTTGCTCGCCGATCAGCGCCTCAAGCCGCGCATTTTCTTTTTCAAGCGCGGCGCGCGCATCGGCCAGCGCCTTGTTGCGCTCTTCAATCTGTGCGGTCGCGGCCTGTGATAATTGCGCTGCCTGCTCGGATGTTTTGCGCGCCTCTTCGCTGGCGGCGACAACATCGCTCGACGCCGCCTTAACCGCTTCGCTGGTTTTGCGCGCCGCTTCTGCGACTTCTTCAGCGGCTTTGGTCGCCTCGCCAGCATCAACGCGGGCCGCGTCAACCGCTTCCTTGGTCGCCTCGGAGATATCGCCCATGGTTTTTGCAGCCGCGTCCTGAATTTTTGTAGTCTCTTCCGCGGCCGCTTCAACCGCTGATGCAGCAGCGCGCTCAGCTTCTTCCGTGGCGGTTTGAATAGCCTCGTCGGCGGCCTGCTTGGCCTGCAATGAGGCCTGGTTTGCGGAGGCTGCAACATTGGCGGCGTTGCGTGCGGCAGACTCTGCGGCGGCGTCAGCGGCGGCTTTTGCCTGTGCTGTCGCTTGCTGCGTATCGCTGGCCGCGGCCTCAATCGATTGCGCTGACTGGCGCATGGTCTCGTCAGTGTCGCGCAAGGCGTCGCGCAGCGATTCAAAACTGGTGAGCGCGCGTTCTGCGGCAGCTTCCAGCCCGGTGAGGCGCTCGTCGAATTCGCGTTCGGCCCTTCCCGAGATTGTGTCGGCGGTATTGAGCGCCTCGATGCTCGCCTTTGCGCGTT
>JAJFFZ010000086.1 GCA_021776395.1 Hyphococcus sp.
TTCAGGCTTCCCAACCCGATAGCCATTTGCTATCCCCGCCGCTCGCCAACTGGCTTGCGGCCGTGGCGGAATTGGTAGACGCGCAGCGTTGAGGTCGCTGTGGGGCAACCCGTGGAAGTTCGAGTCTTCTCGGCCGCACCATTTTTCCTTGCCTCACGACGCCATCAACCGCGAAAGTTAATGCCTTTTCGGCGCTACGGTTAACAGGCACAATCGATGCAACGGCGTCTCGTATGATAGCGAGACGCCTTTTTGTTGCTGTGGTTTGCGCCGGATATGTGCTGGTCGGCATTGGGGCTGTGGCGATATTGACGCGCCCGGACGCGTGTGTGGCGCGCGGGACCGTTTACCTTCTTGCGGGCAATAGCGGCGCGCTGATCCGGGCTGAGCACGGAACGGCGGCTGAGGCCGGTGATCCGGTGATTGTGTTTCGGCCCAAGCGGGCAACAGGCTGGGCCAGCCAGCGTCTCCTTATGCGGTTTGATCTGAAGCTTGATGAAAGCGGAGCGCGTATCGTCAATACCGGCGCCTTCTGCTCGGAGGCGAATTGATATGCGATTGTTCCTTTTAGCGCTGGCGCTGATTTACGTGGTCGGTGTTTCTTATGCGCGCTCGATATTGATCGGGCGAGAGGCTTGCGCGGTTAACGACGATGCGGCCAGTTACGTGCTTGGGGCGCCGCCTGAGCGGTTGGACCCTGACCAGTGGCGCAAGATCGTTAATCAAGACAAACCGGTTAACAGCGCTGACACCGCGCAGAGCCCCGCCGTTTTGGCGCGCTATTTCGCCGGGCCTGACGCCCCCGTCGAACGCCCTTGCCGGTGATAGCATGTCGAGACCCATCGCGAGCTGAAGCATCGACTTGGGCGGAAAATGCTCTAGCCCTTTGTTTTGCGCACTTCTTTATCCGAAAACCGGTTCCCACTTTTCGGGAAGTGCTCTAGAACGCCAAGCGTAGAAGCAACCGGTCGGTCCCATGCGCCTTAGCCAATTTTATCTGCCAGTGATGAAGGAAACCCCTGCCGATGCGCAGATCGCCTCGCATCGGCTGATGCTGCGCGCGGGGATGATCCGTCAGGCTGGGGCGGGCATCTATTCGTGGTTGCCGCTGGGTTTTCGGGTGCTGAAAAAGATCGAGCAGATTGTCCGCGAGGAGCAAAACCGCGCCGGCGCCGTTGAGATGTTGATGCCGACCATCCAGCAGGCGGAGCTGTGGCGCGAGAGCGGGCGCTATGATGCTTATGGCAAGGAGATGTTGCGCATTGAAGATCGCGGTGGGCGCGAAATGTTGTTTGGGCCCACCAATGAAGAGATGATCACCGAAATTATCCGCGCCGGGGTGAAGTCCTATAAGGACTTGCCCAAGCTCCTCTATCATATTCAGTGGAAGTTTCGCGACGAGGTGCGCCCGCGTTTCGGCGTCATGCGCGGCCGTGAGTTTTTAATGAAAGACGCCTATTCGTTTGACCTTGACGAGGCGGCGGCGCGGCGCAGCTACAATAAAATGTTCACCGCTTACTTGCGGACCTTCGCGCGCATGGGCCTGAAGGCGATACCGATGCGCGCCGACACCGGCCCGATTGGCGGCGATCTCAGCCACGAATTTATCATCCTGGCCGATACCGGCGAGAGCGCGGTGTTTTGCGATCGGCAACTCGTTGAATTGTCCGTTCCCGGAAAAGACACCGACTTCAGCGCCGACCTGCAACCCATCGTCGATCAGTTCACCTCGCTTTATGCGGCGACCGATGAAATGCACGATGCGGATGAATTTGAAAAATCGGTTTCAGAGAAAAACCGCATTTCCGCGCGCGGCATTGAAGTTGGGCATATTTTCTTCTTTGGCGAGAAATATTCAGAGCCCATGAAGGCGGTTGTTGCGGGGCCAGACGGCAAGAATATCGCGCTGCAAATGGGCTCATACGGCGTCGGCGTCTCGCGCCTAGTGGGCGGGGTGATTGAAGCTTTCCACGATGAGAACGGGTGTAAATGGCCGATGGCGGTTGCGCCCTATCATGTCGGGCTGATTAATTTGAAAGCCGGCGATGCGGCGACGGATGCGGCTAGCGAGAAGATTTATAGCGCGCTGGAGGGCGTCGGCGTTGAGGTTCTTTATGACGATACATCCGCGCGCGCCGGCGAGAAGTTTGCGCGCATGGACCTTATCGGTTTGCCCTTCCAAATCGTGATCGGCCCGCGCGGGGTCAAAGCCGGCGAGGCGGAATTCAAATGCCGGGCCGATGGCGACCGCAGTGAAGTCGCCATCGACAGTGTCGCCGCGCATGCGGCCGGGCTGGTTGAAGAGGCGTTGCGCTACGATTAGGCGCGCTGGGCGAAAAATCTGAACCCCGCATCATCAACTTTCCGCTCATCCCCGCGGAAGCGGGGATCTAGAAACACATCCGGTGCGCTTTGTTCTGGATTCCCGCTTTCGCGGGAATGAGCGGTAGGTGGAGTTGGATATGACGCTGAATAATCGTCCGATAATCTAGCACGCTCTGTTAAGACGCTACTCCACCAACGCGGCAAACCCATCCGGCGGGCGGCGATGTTTTGTCGCCTGCTCATAGGCATAGGCGAATTTAATCAGCAGGCCTTCGGAATAAGGCCGCCCGAGAATCTGTAAGCCCGCCGGCAGATTGCCGTAGCTATAGCCCATGGGCACGGTAACCGCCGGCAAGCCGGTCGCTGGCGCCACCAGCTGGCTGTTGTCGCCGGCATAGTCCTGGTTGGCCCTGTCGATAAGCGTCGGTGGATTGTTCCATGACGGATAGATAATGGCGTCAATGCCGGCGGCGTCCATCGCTGCGATGACGTCGTTCTTGTAGGCTTGCCTTCCGGCGTGGTCGAAATAGTCCGGGCACGGGGTTTCCCACTGTGACGGATGAATGTCGGCGGGAAAGTCCCGGAAGAATTCCAGTGTGGTTTTAACCCTCGGGTCGTCTTTGCCATATTGCCCGCTCTCCAGCACTTCCATCACATCTTTTATGGGCGCATCGGGGCCGCGCGATTTTAAATATTCCGACATATCGTAGCGGAAGCGCGGGCAGAAATAATCGCCCGCCAGATGTTCGGCGAGCGTCTCGATTTCAAAGGGGTCGACAATCTCAGCGCCGGCCGCTTTCAAGTCTTCAATCGCTTGATCGAAGATCGCGATCACCTCGGGGTCCGCGTCTTCAACATCGCTTAACGCCCGCAACACGCCAATGCGCGCGCCTTTAAGCCCGTCCTTGTTGAGAAACGCCGTGTAGTCGGCTGGCTTTTTCCCGGCGCCGTCGGCCGTGTAAGGATCATTCGGGTCCTCACCGGCGATGACATTCAACATGCGCGCGCCATCCTCCACCGTGCGGGTCATCGGCCCGGCGATATCGCGGTCAAAGGCGAGGGGGACGACGCCGTCGCGGCTGGTGAGGCCAATGGTCGAGCGGATGCCGAACAGCGCCAGATGCGAGGACGGGCCGCGAATAGAATTTCCGGTGTCGGAACCAAGCCCGGCGACGGCGAAACTGGCCGCTACGCCGGAGGCGGTCCCGCCGCTCGATCCGGCCGGGACGCGGCCGACATCATAGGCGTTTGCGGTGCGGCCATAGGACGAGCTAATCGTCTGGCGCGGCGTAAACGCCCATTCGGCCATATTGGTTTTGGCGATAACAATGGCGCCGGCTTCGCGCAGCTTGCGCACCATGAAGGCGTCATCGGGCGGCAATTGACCGAGCAGCGCAATCGATCCGCCAGTGGTCGCCATATCTTGGGTGTCGAAATTGTCCTTGACGAGAACAGGCGCGCAAAACAGCGGCCCGACATCATCGCCGCGCGCCAAAGCGTCGTCGATCTCATCGGCGCGGGTGAGCGCCTTGGGATTGACCCCGGTGATCGCCCGGACGCCGGAGGACTGGTCATAGGCCTCAATCCGGTCGAGGCTGGCCTTTACCACCTGGCGGCATGAGACACCGCCCGCTTTTATGGCCGATTGTAACTGCGCAATCGTCGCTTCCACCACCAGGGCGTTCACGTCGACCGGTTGTGCGGCCTCCTGTACATCGTCATCGCGCCCGCAGGCGGAAAGCCCGCCGGCGATCAGCCCGGCCAAAGCCAGCTTCAATCCTATTCCCGCCATTATTTTGTCGCTCCTGTGACCAGATTGTATAGTAACCCGATCCCGCAATATGCGCTACATGCGCCGGGCCCAGTGGACAGAACGCCGCCACGCCCTTAGAGCGTGTTCATAAAAAGTGTGAGCGGTTTTTGGGTTCGAACACGCGACCACAAAAGACTCTAGACTGCGTTCTTGATTGGACAAAATGTGAACGCAGTCTAGATCGGTTCGAAACGGAGTTGTTTTGCAAAAATCTATGACGCCGCGAACTGCACCACGCTCGGCCAGCATATCGCCCTTTTCATTTTTTGAATGGATGGTGGCGCGGCGTTATCTTGGCGCGACGCGCTCGGGCAAGGGCGTATCGCTGATCTCGATCATCGCTTTTGCGGGGATTATGCTGGCGGTGGCGACGCTGATTATCGTCATGTCGGTGATGCAGGGCTTCCGCGCCAAGCTGCTTGAGCAGATGCTTGGGCTTAATGGTCATATCTTCGTCCAGCTTTATGACGATGCGGATGTGATGGATGGTCTGATTACGGAGATCGGAAACATCGACGGCGTTTTAAACGCCGCGCCGCTAATCCAGGCGCCAGCCTATATCACCACACCCGGCGGCGGCGAGGTGGCGCTGGTGCGGGGCATGCGCCGCAGCGATCTGCTGGCGATTGCGGACATCGCCGATCCAGAGAACATAAAGTCGGGAAGCCTGGTTGATTTTGGCGACGGCAAAAATGGCGGCAGCAAAATCGCCATTGGCGCGCGGCTTGCGGGCGCGCTCGGCGCCCAGGCTGGCGACGCCGTCACGCTGACCACCAATGGCGGATCGGAAACCGCGTTTGGGCGCATCCCGGTGCGGTCAAAAACTTACCTTATCGGCGCGGTGTTTGAGGTTGATAATTCGCAATATGATTCCACGATAATTTTTATGCCCTTCGAGCAGGCCAGACTGTTCTTTAAGGCGTCTGGCGCGAGCGCGCAGATTGAGGTGCGGGTCGCCGACCCTGATGGCTTTGCGCAATATCTGCCGGCCATTAAGGCAATTGTCGGCGAGCGCTCGATTACTGACTGGACCCGGATTATCGGGCCGTATTTTGAGGCGCTGAAAATTGAACGCAATGTCATGCGCTTAATCTTGATGCTGATTGTCGCGATTGCAGCGCTCAATATTATTACCGGGCTGGTGATGCTGGTCAAAGACAAGACCGGCGACATCGCAATTTTGCGCACCATGGGTGCGACGCAAGGCGCGGTGATGCGGATTTTCTTCATCTCCGGCGCGCTGATCGGCGTGTTGGGCACCTTCGCGGGCGTTACGCTCGGGGCTTTGTTCGTGACCTATATCGACCCGATTGAGGGGTTTTTGTCAGGCGTTTTCGGCACTGACCTTTTCAATGCGGAGATTTATTTCTTCCAGCAAATCCCGGCGGAAATGCAACTCGATGAAGTCATCACCATTGCCGGCTGGGCGTTGTTCATGTCGTTTGCCTCCACCATCTATCCCGCATGGCGCGCCGCCCGGCTCGATCCGGTCGATGCGCTGAGATATGAATAGGGCGGGCGATTTTATGACGAGTAATAACCCCGAGGCCTTGCGGCTTGACGCTATCTCCCGCCGCTATGGCGATCTGGTGATTATCGAAGATGTGAGTTTCAAGCTCAAGCGCGGTGAGACCGTGGCCCTGCTCGGCCCGTCCGGCTCGGGCAAGTCATCATTGTTGCATATTGCCGGATTGCTGGAAGCGCCGTCCGCGGGCGAGGTTTTTGTCGCCGGCGTTGCGACGTCGAAACTGAACGATGCGGAGCGCACGCGGATCCGGCGCGATGCGCTTGGCTTTGTTTATCAGTTTCACCATCTGCTGCCGGAGTTCACCGCCGTCGATAATGTCGCGCTGCCCATGCTGATTTCCGGCGTCAAGAAAAAGACCGCCGTGGCGGAGGCGGCAAGGTTGTTAACCGCGCTCGGGCTTGGCGACCGGCTGACGCATCAACCGGGCCAGCTTTCCGGCGGCGAACAGCAGCGCACAGCGATTGCGCGGGCGCTCGCCAATAGTCCAGACCTTCTGCTTGCGGATGAACCGACCGGTAATCTTGATCCCAAGACCTCCGACGTCGTCTTTGATGCGCTGTTGAAGATCGTTCGCAATGAAGGGCTGTCAGCGCTGATTGCAACCCATGACCAGCGCCTCGCCAAACGCATGGACCGGATTGTGGTGATTAAAAACCAGCGCCTGGTCGAAATTGCGCGGGCGCCTGGTTAAAATCGATTTGCGTTTATTCTGATTCATGGCGCTCAATGGAAAGTCCACCTTTCCCCTTCGGGGTTATCGAGTTCACACATTTGTAGATGCTGGATTCCCTATCTCCGGCGTTTCGATTTCCGTCCGGCGCCGTTACCCCCTCCGTCGCCTTTGGCGACACCTCCCCCGTTACCGGGGGAGGAATTAGGCCGTGCTTTGGGCAAGGTTATTCTTCCCCCGTTTACGGGGGAAGTGTCAGCGAAGCTGACGAAGGGGGCCTTGCG
>JAJFFZ010000087.1 GCA_021776395.1 Hyphococcus sp.
AGGCGCTTTCGAAGATCGTCACGAACGCATCGGGGATCGCCGGGACGTTCATTAAAATAATCAAGAGCCCCGCGCCGAGATAGACCACGCCCATAAACGGCACGAGGATTCCCGCCACATGGCCGATGCGCCGGATGCCGCCAAGAATAACGAAGGCGACGCCGCTGGCCATGATGATGCCGAAGGTAAGCGGGATAGAAAGCCCGGTGACATTGGCAAATTGCGCATGCGCCTGGTTGATTTGAAAAACGCTGACCGAGGCGCCCATGGTCATCACGGCGAAGAAAATCGCCGCGCCCTTGCCGATGGTTTTTAATCCGTGGCGGGCGAGCACCGCCTCGATATAAAACATCGGCCCGCCAATCGTGCGCCCGTCCGGTTCGACGCGGCGATATTTTACCGCCAACGCGCATTCGGCGAACTTTGTGCTCATGCCCAAAAAGCCCGCAAGGACCATCCAGATAATCGCGCCCGGCCCGCCCAGCGTGATGGCGATCGGCACCGAGGCGATATTGCCGAGCCCTACCGTGCCGGAAAGCGCCGCCGACAAGGCCTCGAAATGCGAAATTTCGCCATCGCCGCCCTCTTCGGTTTTAGGGCGAAACACCATCCCCCAGGCATGGCGGAAGCCGCGCAAATTGATGAAGCGGAAATAGAAAGTGAGAACGATGCCGGCGGTGATCAGCCACACCACCACCAGCGGCAATGACACGCCGGCGACGTTGACCGAAAAGAAAATGATCGATGAGACGAAGTCACTGACCGGGGTCAGCGCATTGTTAATCGCGTCGGCAAAGCCTGCCTGGTCGCTAGTCGCCATCAAAATTTCCCTTAAATCGGGCGCAGCGCCCAGCGAGGAGGTTGCCCAGTCTATCAAGACTGCACACCATGTCACTGATTTGTAGAGTAATTAAGGCTACTCATAGAAAATCCTACTGACTGCTGATTCAAAAAGACTGCGACTGCAGTCCGGTGCTTATGCGCCGCGCCCGCGCAGGCCCTCGCGAAGCGAGGATCAGCCGCGAGCGAAAACGAAATGATAGCGAAATCAATATTCATTGATTTTGCTATTGTTCACAGCCCCGCGAGCGCGTGTTCGAGATCGCGGCGGAGATCGTCAATGTCTTCAATGCCTACTGATAACCGCACCAGCGCATCATCAACGCCAAGCTCGGCGCGCCGTTCCGGCGGGATGGAGGCGTGGGTCATGATGCCCGGATGCTCAATCAGGCTTTCAACCCCGCCAAGGCTTTCGGCGAGAGTAAACAAGCTCACCCGCTCGAGGAACGCCCGCGCCGCATCAAGCCCGCCCTTCAGGAAAATCGTCACCATACCGCCAAAAGCGTCCATCTGGCGTTTGGCGAGCTCATGGCCGGGGTGTGATTTGAGGCCGGGATAAATGACGCGCGAAATCGCCGGATGGCTCTCCATCCATTGCGCCAGCGCCAGCGCATTGGAACTTGCGCGTTCCACCCGCAGCGCCAGGGTTTTTAACCCGCGCAAAGCGAGGAAGGAATCAAACGGCGCTTGAATGGCGCCAATCGAGTTCTGCAAAAAAGCCAGGCGCTCGCCGAGGTCTTTATCATTGACCACGAGAATGCCGCCGATAACGTCTGAGTGACCGCCGAGATATTTGGTCGCCGAATGCATGACAATGTCGGCGCCAAGATCGAGCGGGCGCTGGCAATAGGGCGATGCAAAAGTATTGTCGCAACCGACCAGCAAGCCGGCGTCATGCGCGATTTTCGCAACCGCCTCGACATCGACAATTTTCAGCGTCGGATTGGTCGGGGTCTCCAGCCACACCATTTTGGTTTGCGGCGTGATCGCGGCGGCGAGGTTTTCCGGCTTGGTAAGGTCAACATAGGTGAACGACATGTTGGCGCTGTCTTTGCGCACCCGTTCAAACAGTCGGAACGTGCCGCCATAGACATCGTCCATGGCGATGACGTCGGCGCCGGCCGGGAGCAGCTCCAGCATGGTGGCGATAGCGGCCATGCCGGAAGCGAAGGCGAACCCGTGCGATCCGTTTTCCAGATCGGCGATGCAGCGCTCATAAGCATGGCGCGTCGGATTGTGCCCGCGCGCATAGACGAAACCTTTGTGGACGCCGGGGCTTTCCTGGGCATAGGTCGAGGTCTGGTAAATCGGCTGCATCACCGCGCCGGTGGTCGGGTCGTGGCTCTGGCCGGCGTGAATGACGCGGGTGGCGAAAGCCGGGCGGTTGGTTGGTTTTGTCATAGGAGATCCCGAAAGCGGAGAATTTCCATCTCGCTAGCAGGTTCGTCAGGACGGGGAAAGGCCCAGATTGCGGCGCCAGCCCATGGCGCCGCCCCGGACATAGCCGGGGCGACGATCACGTTCCGCTTCGCCAGCATTTACCCGTGCTGGATCGCTATTTTTCTGGCTCTAGCGTCAAGCTCTGGAGGCTTGGGCAGGGTGAGCTTTAAAACGCCGTTTTTAAACTTCGCATCGACCGCATCCGGATCGACATCGAAGGGCAGCGACATGGAGCGCTGGAATGACGAATAGGCGCGGCGTGAATAACCGTTGTCTTTGTCTTCCTCGTCGATTTTTTTCTCGCCTTTAATGGTGAGGAGATTGTCGGAGAGTTCAACTTGAATATCGTCCTCATCGACGCCGGGAAGTTCTGCTTCAAGCTTGATGGCTTTGTCGGTGTCCGTGAATTCGATATGCACGGGCCGCGCGCTGGCGCCATTTTCCGTGAACAGCGACGGCGCGCCGAAATCGGAAACGAAATCTTCAAACAGATTGTTCATTTCGCGGTGCAGTTGAAAGAATGGATCACCCACGACATCCTCGCGGAGCGCCGGCGTGTTGCGGTTGCGATTGAAAAGGGTAAGCGGTCT
>JAJFFZ010000088.1 GCA_021776395.1 Hyphococcus sp.
GGCGGCGATATGGTCAAAGGTTACGATGTTATTGTCATTGGCGGCGGCCACGCGGGCTGTGAGGCTGCGGCTGCGGCGGCGCGCGCTGGCGCCAAAACGCTGCTGGCGACCCACCGCATCGATACAATCGGCGAAATGTCCTGCAATCCGGCCATTGGCGGTCTCGGAAAGGGCCATCTGGTGCGCGAGGTTGATGCGCTGGATGGGCTGATGGGGCGGGTGATTGACCGCGCCGGCATTCAGTTCCGGATGCTGAACCGCTCCAAAGGCCCGGCGGTGCGCGGTCCGAGGGCCCAGGCCGACCGCCAGCTCTATCGCGAGACCATGCAGGCGCTGCTTGGCGCGGTTGAAAATCTCGAGATTGCCGAAGTCTCGGTCGAAGACCTCGATGTTTCACGTGGAACAAATGGCGCGCTGAAGGTTAACGGCATCGTTGCCGCTGACGGGACAATAATCCGCGCCGGCGCTGTGGTCCTGACCACTGGCACCTTTCTGAAGGGCGTCATCCATATTGGCGACCGCCGCATTCAAGCCGGGCGCGCTAACACTAGAGCCGCCGACCGGACGTGGGGCGGGGTTGACCCCCCGGCGCTGGGCCTGACGGACCGGCTTTATGCCATGGGCCGTCAACTCGGCCGGCTGAAGACCGGCACCCCTGCCCGGCTCAACGGTAAAACCATCGACTGGGCGAGCCTCGACATGCAGCCGGCCGATGATAGGCCGGTCCCGTTCTCGTTCATGACCGACAAGATCGCCGTGCCGCAAATCGCCTGTGGCGTCACCGGGACCACCAAGGCCACGCACCGGATTATCGCCGATAATATCGAGAAGTCCGCGGTCTATGGCGGCGGCATATCCGGGCGCGGCCCGCGTTATTGTCCGTCGATTGAGGACAAGGTGGTGCGCTTTGCCGAGCGCGACAGCCACCAGATATTCCTGGAGCCGGAAGGGCTGGACAGCGCCACGGTCTATCCAAACGGGATTTCAACGTCGCTGCCGGAAGATGTTCAGGCGGGGTTCCTGAAGACCATCCCGGGCCTGGAGCGGGCGGAAGTCATCCGTTACGGCTATGCGATTGAGTATGATTATGTCGATCCGCGCGCCCTCACCCAGGCGCTGGAAGTGAAGGCGTTGGGCGGGTTGTTCCTCGCCGGGCAAATCAACGGCACGACGGGCTATGAAGAAGCCGCCGCGCAAGGGCTGATGGCCGGGGTTAATGCGGCAAGGCTTGTTGGCGGCGCGGCGGCGTTCAGCCTCGACCGGTCTGAGGCCTATATCGGCGTGATGATTGACGACCTCATCACCCATGGCGTCACCGAGCCCTATCGGATGTTTACCAGCCGGGCGGAATATCGCCTCACCCTGAGGGCTGATAACGCTGACCAGCGGCTGACGCCGCTCGGTATTGAAGCCGGTATTGTCAGCGCTTCGCGCGCGCGCACGTTTCATGTGAAAAAATCTGCGCTCGAGAAAGCGCGCCGGTGGGCGCTGGAAACGACGCTGACGCCCAATGCAGCGGCAAAGCACGGGCTTAAAATCAATCAGGACGGCCGCCGGCGTTCGGTGGTCGATCTGTTGGCCCTGCCCGGCATTACCCTCAAAGAGCTTGCCGGTATCTGGCCGCAGCTTGGCGACATGGCCCCGGCGATTGCCGAGCAGCTTGAATTTGATGCGCGCTATTCCGGTTATCTCCACCGCCAGGAAGCCGACATTGTCGCCTTCAAGAAGGATGAAAGCCTGCGGTTGCCGAGCGATCTCGACTATGCGGCGATTAAGGGTCTGTCCAATGAGGTTCGCGCCAAGCTGATTGCCGCGCGCCCGGCGACGCTGGGCCAGGCCGGCCGCATCGAAGGGGTGTCGCCGGCGGCGCTGGCGCTTTTGCTTGCCTGGGTGAAGAAGAATAAAGCGAGGGCGCGCGCGGTGAGCGGACAGTCATGACGCCTGAAGAGTTTGCCGCCGCCGCCGATGTTTCACGTGAAACATTTCAGCGCCTGAAAGCCATGGACGCTGTACTGCTTGACTGGTGTTCGCGGCACAATCTTATCGCGCGTTCGACCACCGAAGAGCGTTGGCGCCGGCACTACCTTGATAGTGCACAGCTTGTCCCGCTGATGCCGGCCAGCGTTAAAACCCTTGTCGATATTGGGTCAGGCGCTGGGTTTCCGGGGCTCGTTCTGGCGGCGATGCTGGCGGGAAAGGACGTACACGTCACATTAGTTGAATCGACCGGCAAGAAGGCGGCGTTTCTCGCAGCGGCTGGCGAGGCGATGGGGCTCGACAACCTCAAAGTCATACCGGCGCGCATTGAAGCGGCGGCCCTACCCTCTCCGCCTGATATCATCACCGCACGCGCCCTCGCCCGGCTTGATAAATTACTCCGCTACGGGCATGGAATTGGGGGCAAAAACACAAGGTATTTCTTACTAAAAGGACAAGATGTTGCGGATGAATTGACCCAAGCCACTAAATCTTGGCATATGGAAGTCATACCCCATAGAAGCGTCACCGACCCCGGCGCGACGATTTTGGAAATTGCAAAGCTAAAGCCCGCTCATGACCGCTAGCCCTCTCCGTATCCTTGCGATTGCCAACCAGAAGGGCGGCGTCGGCAAGACGACGACGGCGATTAACCTCGCTACCGCGCTGGCCGCCGTTGGCGAGCAGGTTTTGCTGATAGACCTTGACCCGCAAGGCAACGCCTCCACCGGACTGGGCATTCGCGCGGCAGACCGCGGCGTGACGACTTATGACGTTCTCGGCGGAGACTATCGCCTTGAGGCGGCGGTGACCGATACCGATATTCCGGGCCTGGCGCTGGCGCCGGCCGGCGTTGACCTTGCGTGCGCCGAAGTTGAGCTCATCGATGCGGACCGGCGCCATTACCGGCTGGCCGATGCAATCGATGAATATCGCCAGTCCGCCGGCGGCGATCCGGTGTCTTACGTGTTGATCGATTGCCCGCCCTCTTTAAGCTTGTTGACCGTAAACGCGCTTGCCGCCGCGAATGCGGTGATTATCCCCTTGCAATGTGAGTTTTTTGCGCTGAAGGCCTGAGCCAAATTTTGCGCACTATTGATACCATTCGTGAGCGGATTAATACCCGTCTTGAGCTTCAGGGGATTGTTTTGACCATGCACGACCGGCGCAACAATCTCACCAATCAGGTGGAAGACGATGTTCGCGCGCATCTAAAAGACAAAGTCTACAAGACCGTCATTCCGCGCAATGTGCGGATTTCCGAAGCGCCGAGCCATGGCAAACCGGCGCTGCTTTATGATCTGAAATGTCCCGGCAGCCAGGCCTATATCCAGCTTGCCTCGGAAGTTATTCAGCGCGAACGCGCCCGGCCACAGGCCGCTTGAGAGGAGATGAGAATATGGCCGTAGCTGCAAAAAAACGACGCCAGGCCAAAGGCTTAGGCCGGGGGCTCGACGCTCTGCTGGGCGATATCCGGCCCGAGGCGCCGGCCCCTGTTGATGAGCCGAAACGCGAATTGCCCATCGAATACCTCACCGCCAACGTCGATCAGCCGCGCCAGATTTTCGACAAGGACGCGATTGAAGAACTTGCCGCCTCGATTAAATCATGCGGGCTGTTGCAGCCGATTTTGGTGCGCCCGCGCGGCGCCAACGCCTATGAAATTGTCGCCGGCGAGCGGCGCTGGCGTG
Organism: Hyphococcus sp.; assembly: GCA_021776395.1. Lineage (GTDB taxonomy): Bacteria > Pseudomonadota > Alphaproteobacteria > Caulobacterales > Parvularculaceae > Hyphococcus. Next base: position 3,669 of record JAJFFZ010000088.1, read on the forward strand.
CGGCGCAGCGGGCGCGGCTTCACAGCGTTCCGGTTATCATCCGTGAGCTGACGGACGGCGAGGCGGCGGAAATTGCGCTGGTGGAAAATGTCCAGCGCGTGGACCTTGGCCCGATTGAAGAGGCGAACGCTTACGCCCGGCTTGTGGAAACCTATGGCCGCACCCAGGACGACATCGCCCGCACGGTCGGCAAGTCGCGCAGCCATGTCGCCAATATGATGCGACTGCTGAAGTTGCCGAGACGCGCCCATGATGCGCTCGCCGCCGGTGAGATCACCATGGGGCATGCGCGCGCCCTCCTCGCGGCGCCGGATCCGGATGGGGCCTGCGCTCTGGTGTTGCGCGACGGTCTGTCGGTGCGCGAGACAGAGAGGCTGGTCCGCGCGGGTGCGTCTGACGCCACTGGCCAGCGGACGCCTGCTGCGACGAAAAGCAGTGCGAAATCAAAGGCTTCTGGCGGCAGGAAAGACGCGGACACGCGTGCGCTAGAGCGCGATCTTTCGGCGATGCTCGGCCTTGATGTGGTGATTGACCATTCCGCCAAAGGCGCCGGCTCGCTGAGCGTTCAATACCGCACCCTCGACCAGCTCGACGATATCTGCCGCCGGCTGATGGGCGCCGGGGTTTGAGCCCGCGGCCATGCCGGGCGTTATAGGAAAACCGGACCGGACGGCCGCAGCGCAACTCCTGGCGGACGCCTTTTTCGACAATCCGGCGCATGTTTATATCTACCCCGACGACAAGACGCGGCGGCGCAAGCTCGAATGGTTGATGCGCACCAATCTCAATGCGCAGTTTGATGTCGGCGCCAGCTTTGGAAAGCGCGCCGCTGATGGGTCTATCGCGGCTATGGGGTTTTGGCATCCGCCGGGCGCGCCAACGGCAAATCTCGTAAGGCTGGCGCAATATGGCTTCCTTATCATGCCATTTCTACACGGAATATCCGCATTCCGCCGCATGTTGCATGTCGTTGACCAAATTGAATCGCGGCGGCTTGCCGCCCTCAACGGCGCCGAGAGCTGGTACTTAAACAATATGGTCGTCGCGCCGGCGGCGCGCGGCATGGGCCTAGGTTCTGAGGTGTTGCGTGCACAGCTGCGCTGTCGCGTAGATGGCTCAGGGGCGGTTGCGACGCTGACTACGCAAAAGGCTGAAAATGTTAATTTCTACAAAGGATTAGGGTTTTTCACCATCGACGACAGGCGGGTTGTGGACGACAATGGCGAGGGTTTTGATAACTGGATAATGCTGTACCAACCGCCGCGCTAACGCCCGGCCATGATCGCTAAGCGCAGGGCCGCGCGCTCTACCAATTCACGTTGCGGCGCGCCGGTGGTTTTGGCTTCAAACTCTGTATCAATCAGCATACGAAGCGCATTGTCGAGCTTGGCGCCGCGCCATTTATAGAGCCGCGCCTCAAACGCGCGCTGTTCGGCAAAGAACACTGGCGGGCGCAGTTTCTTCATCGCGCTGGCGGCGCTCTCGCCGCGCTCAACATTGTCCGAGGCCGCCTTAAGGCGCGAGAACTGGCGTTGCAGCGCACGCAACAGGCTGACTGGAGCGACGCCGGCGGTGGCCGCCTTGTGGAGCGCGGCGGCCAACCTTGCCGGATTACCGTCAGCGGCCGCGCCGGCGGTATCTTCCATCGCATCGCCAAGCCCTGAGACCAGCGAGGCTCTGACGTCTTCAAGGCTGATGGTCCCCGGCCCCGAGCGCAGGCTTTTGGGCCCCTTATAGATAATTAACTTGTTGATTTCAGCGCGAGAGAGCCCGCGATCCTCGCCGAGGATGGTAACGATGAGGTCGAGCGCGTCTTCGTCAAAGCGCAGGTCTTCCGCGCTTGCCGCCGCCGCCGCCATTTCGCGAACATCGCCCGGACCGTCAACATAGCACGGCAGTGCGGCGGCGCGTTTCGCCTTCTCAAATGCCTTTCGAAGCCCGGATCGGGGCGACAATTCGCGGGCCTCGATGAGGACAATGCCGTTAGGCAAAACATGGCCCGCATCAATATCCTTGATAAACGCCGCCACGGATTTCGCTGATGTTTCGCCGCTGGTGCGCAAACGCACCACCCGCTCGCCGCCAGTGAAAGACAGCGCCGCCGCCTCGTCGCCAATCCGGCCGGGCTCGGCTTTAATATCGGCGTCGGTAAGCTCGATAAAGTTAAACGGGTCTTTGAAATCCTCGACAATAAACCGCGCCAGCGCGTCGGAGCGCTCGCGCACCAGCCCGCCGTCGGGGCCGTAAATCAAGACCGCGGCGACGCCTTTGTCGCGTCCTTCGAGAAAGCTTTTAATTGCGCGGCCTTTAAGGGCGACCATTAGTTATCTTCTATGACGTAGATTACTTCATCTTCCGGCTCTGGCGGAAGGTCTGCTGTATATTCTGACGTTGTTTCTGGCTCATCAGTATCAGAATTGTTGGCGGAAGTATCTTCTGTGCCGGGATTATCTAAAAGTTGGAGCAGAAGGTCGCGCTCAATTTCTTCGGCGAGGGTGCGGGCAGCCTTTTCCCGGGCGGCGCGTTCGGCAAACAGCGTTGAATATTGCGAGCTGACAATATTATAGGAGGTGACGGCTTTTGCGCTGCCGGTGATTTTCTTTCCGGTGCGCAAGTTTATAAGCGTGTAATTCGCATTGAGGCGATAATTATATCGCGTGACGGTGGCGTCAATTTGAACCGCCAGCCGTTCGGCGCGTTCTTTTGCGCTGACGGTTAATTCATAATCTGCGGTCTCACCGTTCTTGACGGCAATGCGGTCGGTAAGGGCGCCGACGACCATTGGGTGAATTTCTTCCGGCGCCTGCACGGCGCCGATTACGATGCGTTGGTTCAACGGCGCGGCGCCGTTGTCGGCAACGGCGTAAATCGGTTTGAACCCGCAGCCGGCAAGCGTGAGAAATCCGGCAGCGAGCGCTATGCGTAGCCAATGTCGATGGATGTTCAAAATACCCACTCCAGAGCTCGGGTTAAGAGACAACGATATTGACGATCCGCCCCGGCACGACAACGACTTTGCGGATGGTCTTGCCGTCAATATGGCGCTTAACCCCCGCCTCGGACAAGGCCGCTTTCTCAACAGCGGCATTATCGGCGTCGGCGGCGACCTCAATCTCGCTGCGGCGCTTGCCATTGACCTGGACGCCGAGGACAATTTTGTCTCTGGCGAGGAGCGCCGGGTCGGCCTTTGGCCATGGCGCATTGCAGACCAGCCCGTCCCCGCCCAGCGTCTCCCAGCATTCTTCAGCCAAGTGCGGGGTGAACGGCGCCGCCAGCTGTTTCAGCGTCGCAAGCGCTTCGGCTTTGGCCCATGCGCCGGCGCCGGCGGCCGATTTCAGCACGTTGAGGAATTCATAGATCCGCGCGATCGCCTTGTTGAAGCGGAAATTTTCAATGTCGTCGGTAAGCCCGGCAATGGCGCTATGGGTGGCCTGGCGTAAAGACTTGTCGGCGTCCGAAGCGGCGGGCTTGGAGAGGTCGACGGTCTTCAAAATCCCCGCCCCTGACGATATCGCCTCCCATATCCGGTTGATCAGTTTCCACGCGCCCTCAACGCCCGCATCGGTCCATTCCACATCACGCTCGGGCGGCGAGTCCGACAGCATGAACCAACGTGCGGCATCCGCGCCATAAGTCTCGGCAATCGCTTCGGGAGAGACGACGTTCTTTTTCGACTTCGACATTTTTTCGATTGGGCCGATGGCGACCGGTTTGCCGTTGTCGGCGCGCCGCGCGGCGCCTTTTTCAATGATGACATCTTCCGGCAGCAACCATTCGCCAGCCTCGTCGCAGAAGGTTGCATGCACCACCATGCCTTGGGTAAATAAATTCGCAAACGGTTCGTCTACGGACAGGTAGCCGCAAGCCTTCATCATCCGGGTGAAATAGCGCGCATAAAGCAGATGCAAAATCGCATGTTCGACGCCGCCGATATATTGATCAACCGGCATCCAGTAATCAGCGGCGGCCTTTTCAATCGGTTTGTCGCGATTGGGCGCCGCGAAGCGAGCGAAATACCATGAGGAATCGACAAACGTATCAAACGTGTCGGTCTCGCGCTGCGCTTTGGCGCCGCATTCGGGGCAGTCCACATGTTTCCAGGTCGGGTGCCGGTCGAGCGGGTTTCCGGGCTCGGAAAAATCGGCCTCCGCAGGCAGCTTCACCGGCAAATCGGCTTCCGGCACAGCAACGATGCCGCATTTGTCGCAATGGATTGCCGGGATCGGACAGCCCCAATAACGCTGGCGCGAAACACCCCAATCGCGCAGGCGATATTGCGTCACCCCCTTGCCCAGCCCCATTTCCTCAATTTTGGCGGTCGCCGCGGCAATCGCATCCTCGGTGGTCATGCCGTCGAGAAAGCCGGAGTTAAACAGCGTGCCCGGCCCGGTATAGGCCTCGGCTTCAATCGTGAACGTCGCCGGGTCCGCCTCGGGCGGCAGCACTACGGGCGGTATGGCCAGGCCATACTTGCGGGCGAAATCAAGGTCACGCTGGTCGCCGGAAGGGCAGCCGAAAATGGCGCCCGTGCCATATTGCATCAGCACAAAGTTGGCGACATAGACCGGCAGGCGCCGGTCATCGAACGGGTGGGCCATTTCGATGTTTAATTTGCGCCCGCGCTTTTCCGCCTTCTCAATCGCCTCTTCGGAAGTGCCAAGTTTTTGGCAACCGCTGATGAAGTCGCGCAAGTCGGAATCGCTTTGCGCAAAGTGTGTCGCCAGCGGATGGTCCGGCGCAATCGCGATGAAGCTGGCGCCAAACAACGTGTCCGGCCTGGTGGTGAAAATTTCAATGCCGTCTTCAAACCCGGGCGGCGGCGCGTTGTTATCGGCGCCCTCTTCTGCATTTGTTGCGGCGGCAAAACGGAACTGCATGGCCAAGCCGTTTGACCTGCCAATCCAGTTGCGTTGCATGGTGCGAACATTGTCTGGCCAGCCGGCCAGGCGCCCGTCATCAAGGGCGGCGAGGAGGTCGTCGGCGGCATCGGTAATCTTGAAAAACCACTGCGAGAGCTTGCGCCGCTCGACAGTCGCGCCGGAGCGCCAGCCCTTGCCGTCAATCACCTGTTCATTGGCGAGAACGGTATTATCGACCGGGTCCCAATTGACCGAACTTTCCTTGCGATAGGCGAAACCCTGCTTCCAGAAGTCTAAAAATAACCGTTGCTGATGGACGTAATAATCCGGATCGCAGGTCGCGAATTCACGCGACCAGTCGATCGACAACCCCATCTGTTTGAGCTGACCGCGCATGATGTCGATATTGGAGTATGTCCAGTCGCGCGGGTGCGAGCCGGTCTGCATCGCGGCGTTTTCGGCGGGCATACCGAAGGCGTCCCAACCCATCGGGTGGAGGACGTTAAAGCCGGCGGCTTTTTTGTAGCGCGCAATAACATCGCCCATCGCGTAGTTGCGCACATGGCCGATATGGATGCGCCCCGACGGGTAGGGAAACATCTCAAGCACATAGTATTTTGGTTTGCCGCCGCCGGTGTCAGCAGTAAACGCGCCGGCCGCTTCCCAGCGGGCCTGCCATTTCGGTTCGGCTTCTTTCGGATTGTAACGGGACATGGCGGCTAGTGGCTACGGGTTATGGATTGGGGGACATCAGAAAATAGCGATCTTTTCTCGAATCCCCACCCCCTAATACCTGCTGTCTCAATCGTCGAGGATGTTTAGCCGCAACTGGCGCGCGCGCGTGAGGATGGCGTTTTCAATCTCCCGGCCGGTCGCCGGATTAACCGCAGCGTCAGTCCAGTTGGCGCCGTCGGCGCGGGTCTGGCGAAACACCGATACCCGCAACGCATCAGCGCGCAACGCACTGTCGAGAATGTAGACCGTGGTCTTGAACCGCTCGGCTGGCGATTCTGGGTTGCTGTACCAATCGGAAATGATCAGGCCGGCAATCGGGTCCGCCGAATAAATCGGCAGAAAATCTAGGGTTTCAAGCGAGGCAGCCCATAAATAACGGTTTACAGTGGTGGCTTGAGCGCCTTTGCCGGTTGAATAGGATGGCAGGGAGGCGTTGCGGCTGTCAGAAAGCCCTTTGCCGCCACCGCAGGCAGCCAGCGATAAAGCGGCGCTTGCAAGAGCTAACACTTTGAAAAAGGGAGCTTTTTCGCGCGTCATAGGTCGATATTCCAATTCTAACTTGGTTAACAGTCCAAGAAGGGGTTAACGGGCGGGCCCGATTTCGTGGCTTTCCTACCACAACCGCGCAATTAGACAACGCAGGAGCGGTCAGAACGCTTGAACCTTCCAATTTCGGGCGCCATTATCCTCAAAGGTCATAAAGCTGTTAACTTTATGCCGCTAAGCCGTGTCGCGAATTAGGCAAGGTGTTGCGGTAGCTATAGGCGGACCGAGGGGCGTTGCGTGGGGCTTTCTGACGGAAACGGGTTAGCTGTGGTTTCTGGCGGAAAATTAAGTTTTGTTCGAACGATTGGCGGGGCAATCGTTTGAAGCGTGGCGCGGCCTATAACTGCATGGATGCAGGCCGCTGATAAGAGAATGAGCAATGACCGGTCTACGGATGGCATTTTTGAGCGTGAGCGCTGCGGCTTTGACCGCCGGCGCCGCTTATGGTGCTGATCCGGTAGAAATTGAAGTTTCGGGCCAGGCCAGCGTTGTCGCCGGCGTCACGGATGGCGGCGCACAAGCCGACGTCAACGCCGAAATCGCGTTTAAGGGCTCGACCATTCTCGATAACGGCGTTGAAATTGGCGCCGTGGTTGAGGGGCGCCTTGACGCGGACCAACCGGCTCAAATGTTTGGCGGCGGGCGGTTTTCGAGCCTTCTGATTGGCGGGCCCCGCGGTATCGCGCCGCTCGGCAGCGATGCTTATCTGCAAGGCGCTTATGCTTATGCGCGGGGCAGTTTCGGCCAGGTTATTGTTGGTCGCGACCATGGCGTCGCGCGTGCGCTTGCGGTCACCTCACCGACGATTTTCAGCGCAACGAATGTTAATGATTGGCGTACGGACCTATCCGGTCTGAATGACGTTCACACCGTTAATGATTTTACCGGTTATTCGACAAAGATCACCTATATGCCGCCGGCGAATTTGCTGGGCGGGGCGCTTGGCGGCCTTCAGCTTGGGGTTTCGTATTCGCCTAGCTTGCGCAATTGCGGCGATCGTCTGTGCGCGCCGGAAGGCGGGTTCCTGATTTCACCGGACGGAACAATGTTGACGGAATCCTCGCGGTGGGAAAATGCTGTTGAGGCGGCGCTCTATTATCAAAAACCGGTCAAGCTGGGTAGTGACCGGTTGCTGCTTGGCGTAGGCGCCAGCTATGTGACGGCCGATGAGGATACCGTGGCTGCGCTACCGATCTATGCTGATTACGAGGCCTATTCCGTCGGATTAAACCTTGCTTATCGCGGCATCACCCTTGGCGGCTCTGTAAAAAACACCAATTCCGGGCTCGCGACCATTAATAACGATACTTATCTCGCTTTTGACGCTGGCGTTACCTTCCAGACCGGCGAGGACAGCGGCGACTGGGGCTTTATGCTTGGTTATGGCCAGTCGGAAGCTAATGCGATCGGACCTAATCCGCTCGACCCAACATTATTTCAGGATACGCAGACAGCACAGGCCGGCGTTACCTATGTGCTCAGGCGGGGCATCACCATTGGCGCTGCGGCCCAATATGTCGAATCCATAAAACCGATTGCCGCAGGAGGCCCGCAAGAGGCCACCACGGTCGTGATCGAAAGTTCGATCAAATTTTAAAAATTCTAAGCGCCTAAAGCTTAGAGGGGATACTGAACCGGGATGGCTTTTGCGCCATCCCGTTTTTCTTGTGGGGCCGTTTTCTTTTGGACCTTTTGGGAGAGAAATAATGAAACTGTCAGTAATGTATTTTGCGGCCGGGTTTGTGATTGCACTTGCTGGTTGCAACGCTCAAGATGTGGCGACAACGCATTCTTTGGAGGAAGCCGTCGTGACCCACACCAATAATCACATAGATTATGTGGAATTTGCCGCAGAAGATCTGGGCGTCGCCAAGGCGTTCTATGCGGCGGCGTTTGGCTGGGAGTTTCAGGATTGGGCGCCAACATATGTGAGCTTTTCCGGGGCCGGTATTGAGGGCGGCATTCGCGGCGGGGAGACGCCGGTCAATG
>JAJFFZ010000089.1 GCA_021776395.1 Hyphococcus sp.
CGCAGGCTTTCCATGGATCACGAACGATACGCCGCTACAACATTGACCTTTATGCGCCTGGCAATGATAAAACTATGCGTCCGACGATTGGCCAGATCCTGAATTCCCGGACAGACTCTCAATGAGTTAACGTCATCATTCTAACGCCACATATTTAAAAACATTCGACAGTTAGCTAAAGTAATAGACTTCGAAATTTCATGGATGACTCCTGCTAAGGTTGCTTTATTTCGTTGCTAACCCCCCTAAACTCCCTCCATGCTCTGGGACAAACAACGTGAAAAACTCAACCGCTGCAGGCTCTCGCCGAGAAGGCGGGTGGATTGGAAAGCTAAAGCGCCAGTACTGCGCCCTACGAAACAAAAGCGAAGAGACAGTCAATGAATCAACAATCCGCAAACACAAAATGCATGGCCATGCCTTTCGCCGCAGCACTGTTCCTGGCCCTTGCCGGTTGCTCCAGCGGGCCGGCGCCTGACGACCGCCTCAATGCCACGCTTTGGATGCAGCAGGCGGTGGAATACAAGGCAGCGACGGACGGCGTTTACGCGCTCGCGTCCATCCGCCTCGCAGAAGCGCTCGCCGATCCCGCATGGACCGCCGTGCCGGATGTTCAGAGCGGTGATTTCAGCGACTTGCCGCAGGCGATCATTCTTGATGCGGACGAAACCGTTCTCGACAACTCCGCCTATCAGGCCGGGCTGATAAAAACCGGCGGCGCCTACTCCCCTGAAAGCTGGAATGCTTACGCCAATAGCGGGTCGGCGGGCGCTGTCCCCGGCGCGGTCGCCTTCACTCAAGCGGCCGCGACCAGCGGCGTTACAGTCTTTTACATCACCAACCGCGACGTCATTACCGAGGAGGCCACGACAAACAACCTCACCGCGCTCGGCTTCCCCATGGGCGGCAATATCGACACCGTGATGACAAAAAACGAACAGCCGGACTGGACCTCGCGCAAGGGAACGCGCCGCGCCGCTGTGGCGAAAGACTACCGGGTTCTGCTTCTCCTCGGCGATAATTTCGGCGACTTCACCGACGACTATCGCGGCTCGTCGGAAGAACGCCAAACCGTCTATGAAGCCCACCGCAAGCATTGGGGCCGCGACTGGCTGATGCTGCCGAACCCGGCCTATGGCTCATGGGAAGCGGCGGCGTTTGGCGGTGACTACACCCTCTCCGAGGAAGAAAAACGCCGCCGCAAGATCGACGCCCTCATCGGCTGGGCGCCTGACGAATAGGCGGGCTCTCTCATGCTGCCGTAACTTCTAACAAAGCGCCTGCACAGGACGCTTTACGAATAGCGTGCTCACTCTACAACGGTCTCCATGCCCTGGGACAAACAACGCGAAGAGCTGAAACGCCGCCAGGCCCTTGCTGAGAAGATGGGCGGGGCGGCCAAACTTGAGCGCCAGAAGGCGCGCGGTAAGCTTAATGCGCGCGAGCGTTTGCGGCGGCTGCTCGACAAGGGCTCGTTCCGCGAGATTGGCAAGATTGCCGGCAAGGGCTCCTATGACGACGCTGGCGCGCTTGTCGATTTCTCACCGTCGAATTTTATCTTTGGCCGTGGGCGGATTAATGGCGAGACTGTTGTCGCCTCGGCTGACGACTTCACCGTGCGCGGCGGCGCGGCGGATGCGGCGATCCATCGCAAATTCGCGATGGCCGAGCAAATGGCCCATGAATTAAAACTGCCACTAATCCGCATGATTGACGGCACTGGCGGCGGCGGCTCGGTGAAGATGCTGGAAGATATGGGCTTTACATACGTGCCCTTCGTGCCCGGCTGGGAGCATGTGGTCAAAAATTTGAAAACCGTGCCGGTGGTAGCCCTCGCGCTTGGGCCCACAGCCGGGCTTGGCGCGGCGCGCATGGTCGCCAGTCATTATTCGGTGATGGTGCGCGGGGTGGCGCAGATTTTCACCGCCGGTCCCGCCGTGGTGGCAGGCATGGGCGCCGGGAGCAATGCTCTTGATAAGGAGCAGTTAGGCGGCGCCGATATTCATACGCGCAACGGCGTTATCGACGATGAGGCGGAAACCGAGGACGACGCCTTCGCAATGGCGCGGACATTCCTCTCTTATTTACCTGCGCATACAGAGGCGCGCGCGACACGCACAACGCCCCACGACAGACCAAACCGCAGAGACGAAAAGCTCCTCGCCGCCGTGCCGGAGAACAGCCGCGAAGCCTATTCGATGCGTCGCATCCTTGAGATGGTCGCCGATAAGGGCACAGTGTTTGAGATGGGCCTGCGCTGGGGCCGCGCGGTGATTACCGCGTTTGCACGCTTTGACGGCTGGCCCGTGGCGGTTTTGGCGTCGGACCCGACTTTTCTTGGCGGCTCGTGGACGGCGGATACGGCGGAAAAAGCCCGGCGATTTGTGTCGCTTGCAGAACAGTTCCGCCTGCCGGTTATTCATCTGGTCGACAATCCGGGCTTTATGATTGGGCTGGAAGCCGAACGCGCCGCCACCATCCGCCGCGGCGTTGAGGCGATGAACGCGGTCTATGAGACCACCGTTCCGTGGGCCTCGGTCATCATCCGCAAGGCTTACGGCGTCGCGGGCGCTGCGATGTCTGACCATACGCGGTTTCAATATCGCTTCGCCTGGCCGTCGGGCGACTGGGGCTCGCTCCCCATGGAGGGAGGCGTTGAGGTCGCCTATAAGGCCGAACTGGAACGCGCTGACGATCCCGCCGCCGCGCTTAACGAAATCAAAGCCCGGCTCAACCGCGTCACCTCGCCATTCCGCACTGCTGAGCAATTCCTCATCGAAGACATTATCGACCCGCGCGATACGCGTCCGCTATTGTGCGAGTTTGCAGAACTGGCGCAGCGGCGGCTTTAAGCAGCAGCGGCAGCCGCATCATCGCGTTCGCCAAACGCACCGCTGCTGATGGCGCCAAGAGCCGTATACGGATTATCAGGGTCGTTGGCGGCAAAAATTCCAGCTGGGTTTTGCGCGCCGCCATCTTCGTCAGCGCGCGCATCCTCGCGCAGCGCCTCAGCCTCGGCCTGGCGCTCGGCGCGGGCATCCGCGGTCGCCTGAATAATTTGGCCTTGCGCGGCTTGTGCAATGGCGCGGTCCGGCCCGGACGGGTCAGCTGGCGCCAGCGCGGCGGCGGCGACGATGCGCATCTTGGCGATCGTCGCCTCGGGACTTGCTTCCGGAGACATATCAATCGGCACGCTGCCGGCGACAGCATATTGCTGGCCGTCAGGGCCTTTGTCATAAGACAAAGAAATCGCCCCGGCGTGAGGCCCGCCAGTGTTTTTGTGGGCCTGCTCATGAGCGCGAACCTCGCGGTCGCGGCCTCGCATATCACGAACGACACCTTCTTCTTCCGGCGTCAGCCCGTTGGGACCGCGTTCATCGTCACCGCCGGCTTCAACCTCGGCGGCAGGATTGGCTGCTGGCGTCGCGACATTCGCACGGGCTTTTTCCAACCCGTCGGCGGCCTTATCGTCAGATACGATGGCCTGTTGGGAGGCGTTTTCTTCAGCCGCAGCCTGCTCGGGCTTTTGCGCGGCAGCCGAGTTTTCTGCGTCCGCGCGCGAGGCTTCAATCGCGCTGCGCACCACCGCGCCGGAAAGCGAACGATCGCTCGCGGTCGGGATTGGCGCCGGGCGCTGGGTCAGATTGGTGTCATCGGCGCGCCGGGTTAACGTTTGCTCGCCAAGCTGGCGCAGCGCCGCGCCCGGATCATTTACCAACCGGTCGAGACCCTTGGCCTGCATGCCCGTCACCGCCAAAATCTGGCGCGCGGGAAACCCAGAAATAGAACCAAATCCACTCATAACGGGTTAGTTTTACCACGTAACAATCAAGAAATGATTATTGCCGAAATGTTAAAGCCGGGCGTTACAATTTGCGCTGACGGGGAAACTTATTTGGGCGTATGAACACGCGAAATGCCTTAATATGATAGACTTCATGCCAACAACCCAAAGAAAGTTTCAAGCTCGGTATCGTCGCCAATATAGCAAACGACTGTATTGTATTTCTTGTCCAACCCAAGCCTCCTAACCCGGCTTCTCATCGCCTTGTCTAACAACATTAAATTGGCAACTGGCAAAAATGCAGAAACATGCTCAACGTCCATATGATCACCATTTTTGATTTTTGAATCCCCCGTCATCAGAGATGCAATCAACCTTGCACTGACATCAATTGATGGAACCGAACGGTAATATTCCGAGTCCAAAAATTGAGCGAATGATCGATCTGAAGAGTTGCATTCTGCAAAAAGCTGGAATTGTTCTGTCAGCCTACTCAATGCCAAGTAGCTGTATATCTCATTGTCTGAAGGTTTCACGTTTCTTTCGCTATGCTCAACACATCTAATTGCATCTTCAAAAAGCACTCGGGCCTCTCCTCGAAATTCATGCTCAAGTTGCTCATTGTACGAAATTCGATTGAGTTGTTGTCGCTTCCTCAGCTGCTCCCATTGGGCGTAGATATTCGAACGATTTAGTATTAGCTTTTTAATCCCCTCATCGGTATGCCTTACGATTGAAGTAATGAATACATTCTGAGAATTGGCTTTCTTCAGTTCGGCTATTGGGTCGCTAAAAAACACATCAGAGTAAGAAAATTCTACTTTGCCAGCTTCTTTGTGAAATGCATCCATAGCATTATTCATCATGGCAGATTCAACATTCTTGGGATGTTTGGCCTTTACCCCCATAGATAGCTGGGACTGTGTCGATGAAAACAAATCATCGTTTACTCTAAAATACTCCGTGCCCTGAGTCCCTTCAGGGCAGAGCAACTTACAATCGCGTGTAAATTTAATAATGTTACTTTTCAGAGTTAGCAGGCGGTCTCGATTTGGATTGCTGCCATCTTTTCCTTGGGCTAAATTAGCAAGATTAATAAGTACCGACGTGTCAATCCAGATGATTGGAGTCGGTGATTTTTTTATCACTACGCTAAGATTTGTTGGTGTTTTATAGGCTGAAACAGTAATTTGATTTACTCCACCTTCACCGCCAGCGTATCGTGATGGCCGGAAATCAGTGAGCGGAGGTAAAAGGAAATATCGGCGCGGTCTTTAAAGCCTGCATCTTTCGCCGCTTGGTTTTTTTCCTCGTCACTTGCCGGCGCATCCGCTGCAAAGGTTTTCATGCTTTCATGAAAACCGATGGTGAAGACGTCGACATCAGAACCGGCGGCGCGGCGGAAAATCATATTCGTGGTCTGGCCAGTGGCCGCGAGATAGGCGTTTTCCATGCGGCGTTGACCGACAAGTTCGCCGGTCTTGCCGGGAGCGGCATGAAACATTTCAATATGGAAGAAGGCGTTGCCTGCATATTCGCGCGCAATTTCGTCGAGCGCCGGCCCATAGGCGAAATGGTCTTCATCAAAAGCGATAAACGCATCGCCCAGCGCCAGCATCACACTATGTTTCTCCGCCGCCTTGTGGCGCTGTTTCGTCGCAGATTTCGAATGGTAAGCGGCCCAGCTGACCATTGGCGTGATAACCAGCAAATCCCATTGGTCACCCTGTGAGTGGCGCATGATGAAAGGCGCTTGTTCGCGCGCATCCTCAAAATAGTTCGATGCCTTTAGCACCGCAATCCAGTTCAGAAGGTTTTCTAATTCTCCAGGCGCCGCGCGAAGTGTCGAGACTTTGTAAAGATAATCGCCTTCGCGCTGCCCGGCATGCGCCGACGTCAGCATTACGGCGGCGAACAGGACGAGCCCGGCCAATCGGATAATCATTTTTCAAACCCCTTTGTTGTCACCGCCAAGTCTACCGCCTTTTTCATAACGGTGGGAAGCCGCGCGTGCTTCGGCGCGAGCCATTGCTGCTCGCGCCCACGGCGGAAACCCTTTGGCGCCTTGCCGATATGAACATCGAGCGTCAGGTGGAAATGGGTGAATATATGCACCACCGCGCCAGCGCGCCGCCATTTCGTCGTCGCCGGCGCATGCGCCATAGCATCGCCCAGTTTCTCCGTCCACGGACTTCCCGGCAAGCCCAACATAGCGCCAAGCAATCCCTTTTCCGGGCGGCGCTCGAACAGAACCTCGCCTTTCGCATTGACCAGCGCAAAGACGGCGCCCTTGCGCGAGGGCTTTGGTCTCGTTGCCGGCTTGACCGGAAAGTCTTCTACGCGGCCAAGGCGATGCGCGGCGCAATCGCCCGCCAGCGGACAGGCGGGGCAATTTGGCGCCCGGGGTTTGCAAACGCCAGCGCCTAAATCCATCAGTCCTTGAGCGAAGTCGCCGCTGCGTTTCTGCGGCCATATTGCGCCGGCGCGCTCCTTTATAAGCGCTTTAGCCCCCGGCAACGGTGCGTCAATCGCACACAGCCGCGCAACGATGCGCTCAATATTGCCGTCCACCACAACCGCCGGCCGGTCATACGCAATCGCTGCAATCGCCGCAGCGGTATAATCGCCAATCCCCGGCAGCGTCTTTAATACATCCTCCGTACAGGGAAAATCTCCGCCATGCTCGCACATCACCGCAATCGCGCATTTGTGCAAATTTCTAGCGCGCGCATAATAGCCAAGCCCGGCCCACTCGCCGAGCACATCGTCAAGCTCGGCCGCCGCCATTGCCGCGACATCCGGCCAGCGTGTCAGAAACTTTAAAAACCGCGGCGCAACGCTCGCCACCGTGGTCTGCTGCAACATGATTTCAGACAGCCACACCGCGTAAGGGTCGGGCTTGTGTCCGGCCTTGCGTTGATGCGGGCCGATGCGCCATGGCAGCGCGCGGGCATTGGCGTCATACCAGCGCAACACCGCCCCAGAGGTTTGCGCCCCGGGGATTTGGCCAGAGGCTTGGGAAATGTTTTTCGCGCCGCGCGTTTCGTATGCCATCGCTTGTCTGTATGGTGGCGCGGAGCCAATGCGTAAAGCCGCCATGACCTTAAAGACCACCAGACCCGTCCGCCGCGCCGCGCCGAAAATCGGCCGCGCCAGCGCCTCAGTGTTCTCGCGATTGTTGAAAAAAACCAGCTACGCCGAGCCCGGCCTATGCGATCACTGGCCGGATATTGCCGGGCCGGAGATTGCCGCCCTGTGCCGCCCGGGCCGGCTCACCGGGCGTGGTCCCGGCAGAACGCTGGAAATCCACGCCCCTTCCGGCGCCGCCGCCGCGCAGCTTCAGATGCAGACCGAGGCGCTATTGGCGCGGGTAAACCGCTATCTCGGGCCCGGCGCGGTTGCCCGCATCACCATTGTCCAATCGGCGGTGGGCCCGCTCCAGGCCGAGCCAAGCCAGCCAGCGCCCCATAACGAAGGTGATAACACCCCTTTAGGGACGGCGCTTTCATCGTTCCGCACTGCGATAAGCCGCAAGAATGGCGAGAAATAACGCCGCTTGAGGGCTTGCGCCGGGCGCCGCCTTACGCGATTTTGCTGGAACCCCGGCGTGAGCCACGCTGGCGCAGATTTCCTGCGGCGACGCCCCGCCGCCATCTAATGAAAGGCCTGCCCGTGATGTTGTTTTCCGCTCTCCGTTTCCGCCCCGCCTATTTTGTCATTGGCGCAGCCGCGCTGGCGCTGGCCGCATGCGGCGGCGCCTCCTCCGATGAGGCCGCTGAGACAGGCGGCGACGCTGAAACCCTTGACGATAGCGCAACCGGCGCCCTTGCAGAAATGACCCGCGGCAGCGCCGATGCAACCGTGACCGTGATCGAATACGCCTCCGTGACTTGCCCGCATTGCGCCGCCTTTCATGAAAGCGTCTATCCGGAGATCAAGGAAAAATACATCGATACCGGCAAGGTGCGGTTCGTGTTCCGGGAATTTCCCACCGCGCCGGCCAACCTTTCCATCGCTGGCTCCATGTTGGCGCGCTGCGCCGCCGATAATGGCGGCATGGACGCATATTTTCTAGTTCTGGACACTTTGTTTAAAACCCAAAGAACCTGGATTTATGGGGAAAAACCGCGTGAGGAACTGATTAAAATCGCCGCCCAGGCGGGCATGAGCGAAGACGACCTTGACGCCTGCATCACGCGCCAGGAGTTGCTTGATTTTCTTACTGAAAATGTGAAAATCGGCCGTGACAAATATGATGTCCGCTCTACGCCGAGTTTTGTCGTCAATGGAACCTTGCGACATTTTTCAACGTTTGAAGATATGTCTGCCGCACTCGACGAAGCGATTGAAAAAGCGGGAGAATAAGTTTCCCCAGGCCCTCATGCGCCGGTTGGCTTGAAGGCAGAATCGGCAATCATTGTCGCTAACTATTAAAGGGCCTGCCGGACATGTGCGCCGGGGGCCGGCTTGCCGGGAAAACGCAGTGAAATTTACCAATGTCCGCCTTGTCGGGTTTAAGTCATTTGTGGAGCCGACGGATTTTGAAATCCGCGACGGGCTGACCGGTATTGTCGGCCCGAACGGTTGCGGCAAGTCGAACCTGCTGGAAGCGATGCGCTGGGTGATGGGCGCCACCTCGGCCAAGGCGCTGCGCGGCGACGGCATGGATGCGGTAATCTTTTCCGGCACCTCGATGCGCCCTTCGCGCAATTGGGCCGAAGTCATTTTAACACTTGATAACGCCGACCGCACGGCGCCGGCTGAATATAACGAACATGCCGTACTCGAAGTCTCGCGCCGCATCATCCGCAAGGATGAGGGCACGCAGTCGCTCTACCGCATCAATTCAAAAGAAGTGCGCGCCAAAGACGTGCAGCTGTTGTTTGCCGACGCATCCACGGGCGCCAACTCGCCGGCGCTGGTGCGCCAGGGGCAGGTCGCCGAACTTATCAGCGCCAAGCCGCAAAACCGCCGCCGCCTTTTAGAAGAGGCCGCTGGCGTTACCGGCATTCACTCGCGCCGCCATGAGGCGGAGTTGCGCCTGCGCGCGGCGGAGCAAAACATTGACCGCCTCGATGATGTCATCTCCGAGTTGGAAACTCAAAAGGGCGCGCTCGCGCGCCAGGCACGCCAGGCGACACGCTATCGCAATGTCTCCGGCGACATTCGCCGCACCGAAGCAATGTTGTGTTACCTGCGCTGGCGCGAGGCGGTGGACGCACAGGAAAAAGCCGCCGCCGGCCTCAGCGAAATTTCCGGACTGATTGAAGAAACCGTGCGCGTCGCCGCTGCCGCAACAACGGCGCAGACAGACGCCCATGCCGCGCTCGAACCGTTGCGTCTTGCAGAGGCGCAAGCCGCCGCCGCGCTTCACCGCCTGACTGTCGCGCGCGAAAATCTCGACGATGAAGCCGCGCGCGCACAGGCGGAACTGAACCGCCTTGGCGGCGAGATCGTTCGTCTGAAGGAAGACACTGCGCGCGAAAACGACCTGCGCGAAGACGCCGAAAAAGCTGCTGCGGCGCTCACGCTTGAACAGGGCGAGCTTGCCTCGCGCGAGACCTCCGAGGCTGACCGTCTGGCTGAGGCCGAAGCGGTAAAAGCCAAAGCCGCCGCCGCGCTGGAACACATTGAGCGCGCCTTTGACGAAAAAAGCGCCGAGGCTGCGGAATTTGAAGCCCGCCGCCAGACGCTTAACGCCAATATCGCTGGCGCTGAGAGCCGGCTTGCAAAAATCGCTAACCAAATCGCCGCCTTCCGCGATGAGCGCAAGCTAATCGAGCCGACGCCGGAACAGGCGCGCGCGCTGGAAGAGGCGCATGCGAAATTTGCCGCCACTGAGCAAGCCGTCCACGCCGCCGAGGCCGCGCATCACCGCACCGAAGAAGAGCGCGCCGCCGCGGAAGGCCATGAAGGCGCGTTGCGCGGGCCATTGCGCAGCACTGAGCAAAGCCTCACCGAAATCGGCGCCGAGCGCGAAGCCTTACGCAAAGTTCTGGCTACGGACGATAGCGACGAATGGCAGCCGTTGATTGAACTTGTCGCCGTTGACCCGGGCTATGAAAACGCGCTTGCCGCCGCGCTTGGCGACGACCTAGGCGCGGCGACCGATGATGCGGCGCCCGCGCACTGGTCGCGGCTGGGTGAGACGTCTGGCGAGATGGCGCCAGCGATATTGCCGCCCGGCATTCGCCCGTTAAGCGATTTTGTCCGCGCGCCCGCACAGCTCACGCGCCGGCTCGCTTCCATCGGCGTTGTCGATACGCATGAAGGCGCGCGCATTTGCGCTGCGTTAAAGCCCGGCTGCCGTCTGGTGTCGCGCGATGGGGATTTGTGGCGGTGGGACGGTTTTGTCGCCCATGCCAATGCAAAAACCGCCGCCGCCATCCGGCTCGAACAACGCAACCGGTTGCTGGTTTTGGAACGCGACTTTAACGCCGCCGAAGCTGGCGCCGCCGCCGCACGCCAGGCCCATGAAGAAGCCGCCAATGCGCTCAAAGCGAGCCAGGCGTCTGAGCGCGAAGCGCGCCAGTTATTTTCCGATACGCGCCGTGCGCTCGATGCGGCGCGCGCCGCACTGTCCGGGCTGGAGCGCGAACATGAACGCGCCGCCGCGCGCATTGGTTCAATTGACGAGACCTTAGCGCGGCTTGTTGAAGACCAGGGCGAAACCGAGGTCGCCCATCGCGGCCTGATTGACGACCGCGCCGCCCTGCCCGACGCAGAACGAATTTCCGAAGCCCTCGCCGCTATGCGCGACGATGTCGCCGCCGCCCGAACGACGGCCGGCGAAATGCTCGCGGCCTATAACGATATCGCCCGCGAAGCGCAGATGCGCGCCGAGCGACTTGGCGAACTTGAGCGCGAACAGGCCTCGTGGGCGCAGCGCAGCCAGACCGCGCGAGACCGCATCAGCGAGCTTGAAACCCGGCTAAGCGAGGCCGTCGCCGCCCATGAAATCGCTGAACAGGCGCCGGCGGAAATTGACGAAAAACGAGGCCGCCTGCTCGACCAGATTGCCATCGCCGAGACCCGACGCAATGACGACGCCGATGCGCTCGCCACCGGCCAGCAATTGGCTCAGGACACAGACAAAGCCGCCAAGGCCGCCGACTATGAGGCCGCCGAAGCGCGTGAAGCGCGTGCAAGACTGGAAGCCCAGGCCGAAGCCGCCGCAGAGCGCGTTGAAGAGGCCGCATCCATCGCCAACGAGACTTGCGAATGCGCGCCGGAGGAATTGCTCGGCGTCGCCGAACACAAACAAGGCAAAGACATTCCCGCCCGTGATGATATTGAACGCAAGCTGGAGCGCTATAAGCGCGAGCGCGAAAATCTCGGCGGCGTTAATCTGCGCGCTGATGAAGAATTAAAAGAGGTTGGCGAGCGCCTCGAGGAGTTAGGCGTTGAGCGCGAAGATTGCGAGAGCGCAATCCGCAAATTGCGCGCTGCAATTGGCGGTCTTAACCGTGAAGCCCGCCAGCGCCTGCTCGATGCATTCGAGACCGTCAACACGAATTTCGGCGACCTGTTCAAGCGCCTGTTCAATGGCGGCCAGGCGGAGTTGCGCCTGATCGACGCCGAAGACCCGCTCGACGCCGGGCTTGAAATTTACGCCTCGCCCCCGGGCAAGAAGCTCGCCTCAATGTCGCTGATGTCTGGCGGCGAACAGGCGTTGACGGCGACGGCGCTGATCTTTGCGGTGTTTATGGCCAATCCGGCGCCGCTCTGCGTCCTCGACGAGGTTGATGCGCCGCTTGACGACGCCAATGTCGAGCGCTTCTGCCGCCTGTTGCACGAGATGGCCCAGGAGACCGACACCCGCTTCATCATCATCACCCACCACGCGCTGACCATGTCGCGGATGGACCGGCTTTACGGTGTCACCATGATCGAACGCGGCGTCTCGCAACTGGTCTCGGTCGACCTCACCAAGGCCGAGCAGTTGGCAGCGGCGGAGTAGAAAAATACTCAGTTTGCTGATTGCATTATAGCGCCCTGCCTGTTCAGGGCGGACAACTCTTCTCTTTGGAAGGCTTTGCCTCCTTTAATCACGAGACGGATGCTCTCATAAGCGGTAATATCTTCAAGCGGGTTTTGGTCCAACAATAATAGATTGGCGCGCTTGCCTTCCTCAATACCGCCGACTTGATCTGCAATCTTAAACGCGCGCGCATTATTGATTGTCGCCGCCTGAAGCACCTCCAATGGCGTAAGCCCGAAGCGCTCCATCGCGCGCATCTCGAGATAACCGTTCAGACCCGGCGGATTGGAGAATGTCGGACTTGACGGCGAATCGCTTGCCAGTAACAACAAGCCGCCATGCTCGTTGAGATATTCTGCGACTTGCCCAATCCGGCGCATCGCCGTTTCAGACGTCTCTGCATCACCGCCGGTTGGCGCATGCCCCAAAAACGCCTCCACAATATCTGGATTTGAATCCAGCCGTCTCTTCATCAACGCCCGAAACCACGCGCCATCTTCCGACTTATGCCAGTTGATCAATTTCTGTGGCAAACTATGTGCAAGTTGCTCCGTATCAAGAAAAGCGGAGTCAAAAGCCCGTATCTCACCTTCAATGACCTGGCTAGTAAGTTGAACGCCAACGCCATTTTCCATAATGCGTTCAAGGATAAAAATAACACCCTCTGGAAGTTCTTCTTCACTATTGAATTCTTCCCAATGCCAAAGGCCGTGTGCAATCACGTCAAGCTTGGCGGCGGCGGCCTGTCGCCATGCAGCCGTCGTGTTGCCGTGCATCACATGCACAAGACCGTTTTTCGCTGCAAGCTGTTGAATTTCACCGGTCAATTTATCACTAGGCGTCGGCCAATCGAACAACCCGCCAAATCCGGACTCATGAAAAGTTTTTACGCAACGTGCATTCGTCTGTAACACTTTCTGAATCACAGCCACGGGCGTATGTTGCTTCAAATCGATTGTGCTAGGAATGTCCTCTTCCTGCCCTTCATCATAGATGAAATAGGGTGAAGAAAATTTTTGGCCTTCAGGCGTAAACGCCATCCCATAGCCGTTCGCCAAGTTCAAGCGCTTACAATATATGAGATCGGGATAATCTTCTGATGCGCGCCATTGGCTGGCTGTTTCTTCCGACTGAGCGAGATCTACTAACGTGGTGAAACCAAAATATAAGTAGCTGTAAGGTTCCTGATCATAAAACGCGGCAACCAGTTCCGGGTGGGCTTCTGCATGATCGTCGCGCAACCCGGCATCGCCCCGTAAATGGACATGAGAATCGATCAGCCCGGGCGTCAGGTACTTTCCGCTCCCATCAATAGTCTCAACAGCTTTAATCGCTTTGTCATAAGAGATGCGCGCAATCACGCCGTCCTGTATCAGCACGTAAACCCCTGCAGTCTCGTGCGGCGCTACCGGCGAGATCAGCGTGACGTTTTCAACGACCGTCCCTCTCTCAACGATTTCAGGCGGGGCTGAGCAGCCCGCAGCAGCCAACACTATAGCCACAAGCAAGGCGCCTACACTGTTTTTCATGCCACCCCCTCTCCATCGGCCAAGCGTTTTGGTATCTCACAATTTCTATCCCCGCCAGCCGGCCGGTCGGACGCAAGGCTCGTTTGGACGCTTTTCCGGTTGAGCTAGCACAAGAATAAGCGCCTTAAGCTTGGCGATGGATCTTTCGTAGCTGGTTTAGGGCTGTATTCGCTTCTCCGGTTTTCATGAAGTGTTTATAGCCCAGCAATGTATCGCGAATAGCTGTTCTCAATTGCCCGCGCATGATGCCGGTTAGAAATCCTGGAGACAGTCTGTAATCGACAATCTGATACATTAACGCGTCTTGCGCCGTACGACCCGGCCACACGCCAAAGGTCGCCAGCATTTGTTTTGAGTAAAAATTTCTTCCATAGGTAAACTTCGTATGCATACGACATGCTCTCGTTCAGCTCAATAATCCGTTCCCAGACTTCCACATTTTTCAGCCGCCGGCAGTGTCGGTCAGCGCCGAAGCCTGCGCTTTTGCGGCCGATGCTGTTGGTGTCCAAAACGCCGGTGATAGATTGGGCCGCTGCGAATGAGTTCCTGCCGGACTGGAGGAGAATGCTTTCCCTTGAAACGCGCGCAGTCTATCGCGTCGCCTGGGAGCCCGTGATGGTTGATGCGGTTCGGCGCGGCGCTGGATTGGCGCTGTTGCCGTGTTGCCTGGCGATGCGGAACCAACCTTACGGCGCACGCCGACCGACCAGCCCTGGCCGACATCGCCTTTGTGGATGGTTATCATAGGGACGCGCGCAAAAGCCCCTTACTGCGCGCATTCCGGATTTTCACAGAGGACGCTCTCAAGGCGCAAAAGCCGTATTTAGAGGCTACTTCAAACGATCAATGCTAGCCGGAGATCGTTATTCTTCCGGCTTCTTCGCTCTACGAGAAGAAAACCCGAACGCCAGATACAGCGGGCAAGTTCCGACAAGGCTGGTCAACAGAAAAATCACAGCGATAACGCCAAGAACGGATGCGGCCAAACCGTCTATGCGGCCGGTAAAATAAAAATATGCGACCGCCGCCGCAAAAACTAATCGCACCAGCCTGTCTATCGCGCCCATATTGGCTTTCATAATCCGCACTCCCTTTTGTCACCGCGACGATGCGCTTTTATGTCAACATGTACATGGTAACGCCAATAGCGGCCGCGATTGCAAGGCATATGAGGCAAATCAAAACAAACTTGATCGAATTTGGCATGACCATACTCCCAAGGCCGCTGACGCGCATCATACAAGCTGCCGCACGAGCCGGGCAACAGCGCTTCCCCGCATCGCATGGCAGCCGCCGCGGCGTCTCGCCGCGCTATACTTCAGCGTTGAAAATCAATACCTTACTGTGAAAATCCGTCGCTTGACGCTGCGTTGCGGCGCCGGTATGGTCCGCGCGATTTCGAGGGGCGCGAGCGTTCGTTTCGCGCCTGTTTTCGGGCAGTTTGATGGCGCGTAACGCCGACAAAAACCAACCGCCTCCGCTGGATGCGTTTTCGGACCGACTTGACGCAATGCGCGGCGAGGACGACCCGGAAACGCCCAAACCAAGCGGCGCGGCTTGGGGACGGGCGATGCGCGCATCGTCAGACTTGCTGGCCGGCATCTTTGTCGGCTCTCTGCTCGGGCTTGGGCTCGATCGCCTGTTAGGGTCGGAACCATGGTTCCTTCTCGCCGGCATCGGGCTTGGATTTGCGGCCGGACTGCGAAACCTTTCGCGGTCTTTATAGCGCCAAAGCATAAAATGAGCTTTTCATTTTATGCTTTGGCAAGGCCGCCCGTTTTGCGGTCTTTGGCCGCCGCGCCTTATGGCGCGAAAGCCTGCGTGGCGCTTGAACGCCCAACTGTCATCCTTATGACCGTTGGCATAAAAAGAAACGCGATATCGTCCGACAGCGGACGACCATCGCAAGACGGGAAGTGAGCATGTACGGATTTCGCGCCGAAGGCCCGATGGAGCAGTTTGAAATCATTCCGATTTTTTCCCTGCCCACGGGGTCAAACCTGCTGGCTTTCACCAATTCAGCCCTGTGGATGGTGATCGGCACTAGCGCGATCATTGTCTTCTTCTTTGCCGCAACCCGGCGCGCGGCGCTGATCCCCGGACGGCTCCAGTCTATGGCGGAAGTGTTCTATGAATTCGTCTCCGATCTGGTGCGCGACACGATCGGGCCGGAGGGACGCAAGTTCTTCCCTTATGTGTTCACGCTCTTCATCTGGATTTTAGTCTCCAATCTATTTGGCCTATTCCCCTCGCTCCCCGGCGTTCCGCACGGTCTGCACACATTCACGCCCACCAGCCATCTGATCGTCACGCTGGCGCTGGCGATGCTGACCATCTCGATTGTGATCATTTATGGGTTTTGGAAAAATGGGCTTGGCTTTTTAAAGCTTTTCTGGCCACCTGGCCTACCCTGGCCCATGTATATCCTCATCCCGGCTATTGAAGTAATATCGTTCCTTTCACGACCCTTAAGTCTTGCTATTCGTCTTTTCGCCAATATGTTCGCCGGCCACGTGATCTTGAAACTGTTTGCAGGCTTCGTAGTCTCACTGCTCAGCGCCGGCGGCGCGGTGATGTTGTTCGGGATTGCGCCGTTCTTTGGCGCGATTGCGGTCACCGCATTGGAATTCCTGGTTGCCGTGCTTCAGGCCTATGTCTTTGCTGTGCTGACTTGCATATATCTCAACGACGCGGTCCACGCCGCTGACCACTAACAAATTTCCCGCGCGGGCTTTAAAGAGCCAACCGCGACATCGGGACCAACGGCTCAACGATATTTTAGGAGTGATAAAAATGGACGCAGAAGCAGCAAAACTCATTGGCGCAGGCCTGGCCTCAATCCCGCTAGCCGGCGCCGGCGTCGGCCTTGGCCTGATCTTCGGCAACTTCCTGTCGGGCGCCTTTCGCAACCCGTCAGCAGCGGCCGCCAACCAGCCAACCATGCTTCTCGCCTTCGCGCTGACCGAATTTACCGGTCTTCTCGGCTTCGCGATCGCGATGATCATTCTCTATACGTTCTAAGCGACTTATCTCGCTGACTAAAAATAGGAGAAGACCTTGTCCGTCTTCGCTATCGTTACAAACGCAGCGGCAGCCGCAGAAGAGGCCCAAGCCCATGCGGCGGAGGCGTCTTCCGCCGGCCTGCCGCAGCTAGACCCCGCCTGGTGGCCGAGCCAGCTGTTCTGGCTGGCGATCACCTTCGGCATTCTTTACTGGCTGATGACGACGCGGTTCTTACCCGCTATCGCCGGCGC
The DNA here is from genome assembly GCA_021776395.1 of Hyphococcus sp. Lineage (GTDB taxonomy): Bacteria > Pseudomonadota > Alphaproteobacteria > Caulobacterales > Parvularculaceae > Hyphococcus. The sequence goes on from JAJFFZ010000089.1 coordinate 16,549, forward strand.
CATTGAAGAACGCCGCGACCGCATCGCCGATGATCTCGATCAAGCCGGCGACTTCAAACGCCAGGCCGAAGACGCCGAGAGCGCCTATAATCAGTCGCTTGCGGACGCCAAAGCCAAAGCCCAGGCGATCGCCGCCGACACTCGCACGGAGATGGACAACGAAATCGCTGCTCTACAGGCCGAGACCGACGCAGAACTCGCCAAGCAGGTGGCTGCGGCCGAGACGCGCATTGGCGAGATGAAAGCCGCAGCCGCAACAAAAGTCGGTGAAGCGGCGGCGCAAACCGCGCGCGCGGTGGTTGAAACGCTGATCGACGAGGCGCCGACCGAGGAAGCCGCCAGCCGCGCTGTCGCTGACGCTGCGGCCCGGCCCGAAGGATGAACCGATGATCTCTTTGACAAGCCTTGCAGTTGCCGCCGCCGAAGGCGCCGCGGAAGCGCATGAAGCCAGCGGCGGACTTCTTCAGGACGTCTCGTTTTGGGTGACGCTTGCCTTCATTATAGTCATCGCCATTTTCGCGCGCGCCGGAATGCACACAATGATCGGCTCCGGCCTCGACAAACGCGCACAAAACATCGCCGATGAAATCAACGAAGCCCGGCGCATGCGCGAAGAAGCGCAAGAGCTGCTGGCACGCTACCAACGCCGCCAACACGAAGCCGAAAGCGAGGCGACCGCGATTATCGAACAGGCGAAAAAAGACGCCAAGCGGATGACCCTTGAGGCGCGCGAGAAAATTGAGGCGCAGATGGAGCGCCGCGCCAAGGCCGCTGAAGACAAGATCGCCAGAGCCGAAGCGCAAGCCTTGTCGGAAGTGCGCGGCCAGACCGCCGATCTCGCCATCGCTGCGGCGCGCACTATCATAAAAGAGCGCATGGATACCGGCGCCCAGTCCGCCTTTATCGACCGGGCGATAGCCGATGTTCGCAACAAGCTGAATTAATGGCGGCTACGTCCTCCGGCCGGGAAATAGCGCAAGCCGTTCACGCATTCTGGTTTGAAGAAGCAACGCCCGAACAGTGGTTCGTCCGCGACCCCGCTTTTGATAAAACCATATCCGAACGCTTTGGCGCGGCGCACCAAGCCGCGTGCGAGGCACGTCTCAACGACTGGCAAACATCGCCGCTCAGCGCTCTGGCGCTAATCCTTCTGCTCGATCAATTTTCCAGAAATCTCTATCGCGACGACGCGCGCGCCTTTGCGCAGGATGCGCTCGCGCTTGAGGCTGCAAAACATGCGCTCGCCCAAGGCTTCGACCAGCAACGCCCGGACAGAGAAAAAGCCTTTTTCTATATGCCGTTCATGCATTCAGAAAATCTTACCGCACAGGAACAATCCGTCGCCCTGTTCAAGACCAATCAGCCCACCAGCGATAATCTTCGCTATGCTGTCGAGCACCATGAGATTATCGCGCGGTTCGGACGCTTCCCGCATCGCAACCAAGTGCTGGGCCGAGCCTCAACACCGGAAGAAATCGCTTACCTCGACGCCGGCGGATTTAATCCGTAGCACTTATATATTCATCCGGCCCGAGCGGACGCGAACGCGCCAGCAACACGTCAAGCGGTGTCGAGGTTCCGTCATCGCGCACCATACGAACGTGATGCGGTTTGAGATTGCGGGCATGTGCGGCGCCGCAGGAATGGGCAATCATCGCCACATCTTTGCGCATCTGTTCAACATATTTTTCAACGCGCTGCGCCTTGCCCGCCGGAATAAGCCCGCCTTGCAGACTTTTCTTATGGGTTGTAATGCCGGTCGGGCAATTATTGGTGTGACATCGCATCGCCTGAATGCAGCCGATCGAAAACATGAAACCGCGCGCCGTGTTGACGATGTCGGCGCCGGCGCAATAGGCCCAGGCGACCTCGGCAGGCGTCACCAGCTTGCCGGCGGCAATCACTTTGATCCGGTCGCGCAAACCCCGACGCGATAAAATATCCACCAGCATCGGCAATGCCTGTTTTATCGGCAGGCCGACATTGTCCATCAGTGACATGGGCGCCGCGCCAGTGCCGCCTTCGCCGCCATCGAGCGTAATGAAATCCGGCGCGGAGCTTATTCCGCGCTGCTCGATAGCGTCGCATAGCGCGTCCACCCAGCCATAGGCGCCAAGCACGGTTTTGAAACCGGTCGGCAATTTGGAAACTGCGCGAACATGGCTGACAAAATCGAGCAGCTCCTCAACATTGTCGATTTCCCGATGGCGGTTGGGCGAAACCGACGCCTCGCCAACCGGAATGCCCCTAATCATTGCGATTTCGCGGCCAACCTTCGCCGCCGGAAGAATGCCGCCCTTGCCGGGCTTGGCGCCCTGGGCAAGTTTAACCTCGATCATTTTCACGGACGGTATTGCTGCGATATCGGCAAGTTTTTTATCGTCAAGCGCACCATTTTTATCGCGTACTCCGTATTTTGCCGTGCCAATTTGAAAGATGATGTCGCACCCGCCTTCCAGATGATATGACGACAGCCCGCCCTCGCCGGTATTCATGTAACATCGCGCCAACCCCGCGCCGAGTGACAAGGCTTGGATCGCGGGCTTGGAAAGCGCGCCGTAGCTCATCGCAGAGATATTTATAATCGAGGAGGCGAGATATGGGTTAGGCGTATACGGACCAAATTCCACCGGCGGCGGATCGCGCGCTTCTTCATCAAGGCGCGGAAAAGCGCAATTGACGAAAATCGGCGTGCCGACAAGAGTAAGGTTACGGGTCGAGCCGAAGGGGTGAATGTTGCTGCGCCCTTTTGCCGACTTATAAATCCAGTCGCGTTCAGCGCGGTTAAAGGGGAGCTCCTCACGGTCCAGCGCGAAGAAATATTGCCGGAAAAATTCTCCGAGGCGAGTAAACAGATCGCGAAAGCGACCGACGACCGGATAGTTGTGGCGGATTGCATCCTTCGACTGTGTCGTATCCACAACATACATCGTAACCACCGCCAGAACAGCGAGACCGACGATGAAAATAAACGCCATGGACAGAATGCGCAGCGCATCCATCGTGAAGCTTTGTAAAAAATCCATAACACTCCGCACAGTTGCCGTCAGAAATGTTTATAGCTTATTCCAGCCCGACATACACAATGGCGGCGGCCATGCGGATTACGCCGGCGTCCAGCGCAGCACTGGTTTTCTCGCCGCCGCGGTCTCGTCAAGCCGGCGACGCGGCGCATAAACCGGCGCGGCTTTGAACGCCTCAGTCGCGCCGGCCTTGGCGCGTTTTGCCAGCGACAATAGCGCATCACAGAACAGGTCCAGCTCGCGCTTGGATTCTGATTCCGTCGGCTCAATCAGCATCGCCCCATGCACGACCAGCGGGAAATACATCGTCATCGGATGATAGCCCTCATCGATCATCGCTTTGGCGAAATCGATGGTTTCAACACCGGTGTCTTTTAAAAACCGGTCATCGAACAGGGCTTCATGCATGCAATAGCCGTCAAAGGCCGGGGTCATTTCCGCTTTGAGGCGCGCCAGCACATAATTGGCGTTAAGGACGGCGTCTTCTGCAACCTGGCGAACACCATCGACGCCGTGGCTCATCATATAGGCGAGCGCGCGGGTGAACATGCCCATCTGGCCATGAAACGCCGTCAGCCGGCCGAAGCTTTCGGCGCCCGGGGTCTCAACCAGTTGGTATTTACCGTCTCGGCGCACCACGAAAGGAACCGGCGCAAATTCCGCCAGCGTTTGCGCCAACACTGTCGGCCCCGCCCCCGGACCGCCGCCGCCATGGGGCGTTGAAAAGGTTTTGTGCAGATTAATATGCATCGCATCAACGCCGAGATCGCCGGGCTTCACCTTGCCGGCAATGGCGTTGAAATTGGCGCCGTCGCAATAAAAATATCCGCCCGCATCGTGCACCGCATCGGCGATGGCGCGGATATCGCGCTCAAACAATCCGCACGTATTGGGGTTTGTCACCATAATCGCGGCGACATCGGGCCCGAGTTTTTCTTTTAGCGCCGCAAGGTCAACCCGGCCGGTAGCGTCTGCGGGGATTGCCTCCACGGTAAACCCGCACTGAACGGCGGTCGCCGGATTGGTGCCGTGGGCCGATTCTGGCGCCAGCACGCGGGTGCGCCTGGCGCCCTCGCCGCGCGCATCAATCGCCGCTTTGATGGCCATCATCCCGCATAGCTCGCCATGGGCGCCAGCTTTCGGCGACATCGCAACCGCGGGCATGCCGGTCAGTTCTTTCAGCCAATAGGCGAGCGTGTCGATTAGCTCCAATGCTCCCTGTGCGCATGATTGCGGCGCCAGCGGATGCAGATCGGCAAAGCCCGGCAGCCGCGCGATTTTCTCGTTGAGGCGCGGATTGTGTTTCATGGTGCATGAGCCGAGCGGGAACGGGCCCATATCGATGGCGTAGTTCTTTTGGCTGAGGCGCACAAAATGACGCATGGTCTCCGGCTCGGACAGCCCCGGCAGGCCAATGTCGCTACCGCGCCCGAGCCCGCCAAGGCGGTCGGCGCGATCTTCCGCTGGCGGAAAATCCACCCCGGTGCGATCGAGCCCGCCAATCTCGAAAGACAGCGCCTCCTCGATTTGCAGGGCTTTGTTGCCGGTGAATGTGGGTGGAGCTTGGGTGTTTATGGTCATTCATTTTCGCCCTTCGTGAGAGGAATAGTCATGTCGAAGTATGTAGCCTCGCCATGGCAATAGCCGACTTTTTCACCTGAGACCTCAATGTCATTTTCTCTAAGAAGGATCGAGCGCCGCGTAAGGCGGTGAAAGCTCCACCCCTTGTCGCGGCAGGCGTCTCGTTCTTCATTCTCTTGACCAATATAATCCCCACGTATTTCTATCCCCAGAAATTCTTCCGTGACGCCGTTACGCCTGATTCCACACCTGTAATTAAAATGATTGATAACCTGGAATTTGGCTAACTCCTGACGCAGCCGGTCGAACAAAGCGTCATCCAGCGGTATCGGGGACCGGGTAAAATCAGTTAACAAAAATGCCTCAGGACCATAGCTTTGGCGAAAAGAGAATTCATAGCTATGCCCTTCGCATTCAACCCGCACGCTTTCGCTAATAATCCTCGGACTTGTTGAATTCCAGCTCACAGTCTCCGTTGCAGAAACGCCCTCATCCGAAGAGCCCGCTGACGCAAGAACAATGAATAATCCCACCAAAAAGTTCATCGATTTATAGAATCCCTTCTAGTTTTTTCGCTAACGTCTCAATATCCGCATCCGTCGTGCATTCACTCGCGGCGACGGTTAGCAAATTCTCCGCCCCCGGATCACCGGGCCAGAGCCGGCCGCCGGGCACGCCGGCGAGGATGCCTTGCGCTGCTAGTTTTTCTACCGCCTCGCTGGCGCTCTTCGGCAGCCGCACTGTAAACTCATTGAAATAGGTTTTGTTGATGACTTCAACGCCATTAATCGCGGCGAGGGCGTCGGCGGTTTTGCAAGCCGCCTGGTGGTTTAACGTCGCGAGCTTGCGCAAACCCGCCTGGCCTAACAGCGTCATATGGATGGTGAAAGCAAGAACACACAGGCCGGAATTGGTGCAGATGTTTGATGTCGCTTTGTCGCGGCGGATATGTTGCTCGCGCGTCGATAGCGTCAGTACAAAGCCGCGCTTGCCGTCGGCGTCCGTCGTCTCGCCGCATAGCCGGCCCGGCATCTGGCGGAGATATTTCTGGCGCGTAGCAAACAGACCCACATAAGGCCCGCCAAAGCCGAGCCCATTGCCGAGCGACTGGCCCTCGCCGACAAAAATATCGGCGTCCATCTCGCCTGGGCTTTTCAAGCCGCCAAGGGAGACCGCTTCTGTCACGACGGCTATTAAAAGCGCGCCTTTCGTATGCGCGGCCTCGGCAATCGGCGCCAGGTCGCGAATATTACCGAAAACATCCGGGTTCTGAACAATTACGCAGGCGGTTTTCTCATCAATCATCGCCGCCAGGTCTTCACTGGCGCTGACATCGACCGGCGCGGCGACAACCTCGTCTTTCAGCAGCTCCAGATTGGTGCGCGTCACGGCGCCATAATGCGGATGCAACCCGCCGGACAGCACTGCTTTTTTTCGCTTGGTGATGCGGCGCGCCATCAGGGCTGCTTCCGCGCAACCAGTCGAGCCGTCATACATCGACGCGTTGGCGACTTCCATGCCGCTAAGCGCTGCAACCTGGGTCTGGAACTCGAACAGATATTGCAGCGTTCCTTGGGCAATTTCCGGCTGATAGGGCGTATAGGCGGTCAAAAACTCCGAACGCTGAATTATGTGGTCAACGGTCGCCGGAATATGATGCTTATAGGCGCCGCCGCCGATGAAAAACGGGCCGTCGTCAGCCGCGCGGTTCTTCGCCGCCATCGCGCCCAGCGCACGCTCAACCTCCAGCTCGCCCGCATGGGCAGGCAAATCGAAACTGGCGTTTAAGGCGTCGCCCGGCACATCGGCGAACAAGTCGTCAATCTTGCCCGCGCCTATGGTTTTTAGCATCGCACTGCGGTCAGCGTCGTTGAGGGGGAGGTATCTCATTTATGCGTCTTTCTTAATTGTGGTCACCACTCCAACTCCCGCTCTTTCCCGCGAAAGCGGGAATCCAGACCCATCCAGAAATTCTGGATCCCCGCTTTCGCGGGGATGAGCGGAAAATTTAGTTTTATGAATTCTCCGCAAAGTCTTTATACGCCGCTTCGTCCATCATCTCGTCAATCTCCGCCTTGTTGCTCGGGCGGATTTTGACGAACCAGGCCGCGCCCATGGCGTCTTCGTTGATTTTGGCCGGCTCATCGACCACGGCTGTATTCACCTCAACGATCTCGCCGGAAATCGGCGCGTAGACATCTGAGGCCGCTTTTACCGATTCCACCACCGCCATGTCGTCGCCCTTGTTGAAAGTTTTCCCGACATCGGGCAATTCAACAAACACAACATCGCCGAGCTGTTCAGCAGCGTGAGCGCTGATGCCGACAACGTAGATGTCGCCATCAGCGCGAACCCATTCGTGGTCTTTGGTGTACATAACTGTCATTTTAAGTCTCCCTATCCTCGAAAATATCGGTGCGGTATGAACGGCATGTCGGCGATGCGCGCGGGCAACGCCTTGCCCCTGACGATTAGCTGAATATCGGTTCCGGTCGCGGCGTGCTCCGTCTCGACATAGCCCATCGCCACTGGCCCGCCGACGCTGGGTCCGAACCCGCCAGAGGTGACAACGCCAATCACTACTCCATCCGTAGACTGAATTTCAGCGCCCTCGCGCGCCGGCGCCCGGCCAGCGGGGAGTAGCCCCACGCGCAACCGCGACGGCCCGTCCGCCAATTCACGCAAAATCCGCGTCGCGCCCGCAAATCCGCCCTCAGCGCGGCGGCGCTTGCCGATAGTGAAGGCGATATTGCCCTCTACAGGCGAGATTTCCGGGTTTAAATCATGCCCGTAAAGGCACATGCCCGCTTCAAGGCGCAACGAATCGCGCGCGCCAAGGCCTATCGGTTCAACGCGGTCGTCTTCGAGAAGCAACTTGGCGAGCTTTTGCGTATCGTCCGCCCAGGTGGAAATTTCAAATCCGTCTTCGCCGGTATAACCGCCGCGCGTCACCACCGCGGTGATGTCGCCGATCGCTATCTCGGCAAAACGCATAAATTTAAGCGCCGCCGCTTCCGGCGCAAATTTGGTGAGAACCTCTGACGCCATTGGCCCCTGCAACGCCAGCAAGCCGCGATTATCAAACCGCTCAAGCTTGGCGCCCGCGGGAAGACGCGCATCCAGATAAGCGTAATCGTCTTCTTTGCAGGCGCCATTGACGACAATATTCAACCGGCCATCCGTATCAGGACGGCTCACCATCAAATCATCGAGAATACCGCCGCTGTCATTCAGCAATACGGTCAGACGTTGGCGCCCTATCCCAAGCTTCTGGATTTCGCCGGGAACCAGCGTCTCCAGCGCTTTGGCCGCGGCCTCATGCGTTTCCGCGACAATCACCGCCTGGCCCATATGCGAGACATCAAACAACCCGGCTTTCTCGCGGGTGTGGAGATGTTCTTTCATCACGCCGAGCGGGTATTGCACCGGCATATCATAGCCGGCAAATTCTACCATCTTCGCGCCAAGCGAGATGTGAAGCTGATGCAGCGGGGTGGTTTTAAGTGTTTGCGCCATTTGACAGTCCCAAGATCGCCGGCGTCAAAATCGACGCGGCAACCCCGGCTGTCACGGGCACCTGAGAGATTTCGCGGGCCGGCAAAACTTTGCGCCGCTTACTCCGTCGGTGGGGCGGCCAATCAGCGCCGTCCTCTTTCCAGCCTTCCTTGGCCAATGCGGTCCTTTTGCCTGAGAGTTTCCGGGGCGGTTGCTCCTTCGGCGCTGACCACAAAAGGCCAGTCTCTCCCGCATGGGCGCGCCGTCGCGACAGTCATTCACGCCGACGCGCGCGAGCATAGGCTGCAACGATTGGGAGTCAATGAGTCTCAAGGATAGCCGGGGAGTCGCAAGGATAGCCGGCCAGCGACCGACGTGGTCAGGCGGCCTCAGCACAGGACATGCAAGTGCCTTTAATCTCCAGCCGGGCGGTGTTCATATCAAACGCAGCCGCGCGCACCGCCGGCGTGATGTAGCTCTCAACCGCAACCATTTCCAGTTCCGTCACCGTTGAACATCCCTCGCATACGAGAAATGTCTGCACCGCATGCGGGCTTTCGTGGTTGCACAGAACATAAGCGTTGAGCCCGTCGAGCTTGTGAACAAGGCCCTTGGCCTCCAGGCCGTCAAGCGCGCGATAGACCGTCATCGGCGCGCGCACGCCATGCTCTTTCAGACCGTCGAGAATTTCGTAAGCCTTTAACGGCTCAGCAGCGCCAGCCAGCGCATTCCAAACCAGCTTTTCGTTTTTCGCCAAACCCGCCGGCCGGTCGCGCATTATCACGCCGCCCTCGCCAGCACCTTCATTTTCCCTCGTCATGGTTTACTCCGTTACGTCCGGAGATATGTTATATCTTTGTTATATCAAAATAGAAACCCATGGCGGGAAAAATCTTTCCCAAGACAACCTAAGCCCGCAAACCATTGAGTTTTACGCGCCGCCGCACAGGCGGCTGGGGATAACTAAGGCCAGCCGACGCGGTCGAAAATCTGCACCGCCGTGTGCTGATTGGCGCCCAGCGCGGCTACCGGTAAATCATCGGCCCGGAATGTACCTAATGCCGCGACTGGACCGGACGGCGCGACGGATGCGACCACCGGATATTCATTATTGCCGATGGCGAAGGCGCGCTGGCTTTCATCGCGCAGGAGGAACTCCAGCAGTTTTTCAGCATTGGCGGCGTTCGGCGCATGGGTCAATATTCCGGCGCCGGAAATATTGATGTGGGTTCCACGCCCCTCCTGGTCGGGAAACAACACGGCGAGCTTGTCGCCAATTGCGGCTTTGTCGGCGTCATCCGAGCCGATGAAACGCGCGACATAATAGCTGTTCACAATGCCAAGCCGACACAGCCCCGCCGCAACCGCCTCGATTTGCGACGTGTCGTTGCCTTGTGGCTTGCGGGCGAAATTTGCGACCACGCCGCGCGCCCAGTCCTCCGCCACCGCCTCGCCTTCATGAGCGATGATAGAGGCAAGCAGAGACTGGTTATAAATATTGGAAGACGAGCGCACGCAAATCGTTCCGGTATTGGCGGGGTCAGCAAGGTCGTCATAGCGGCTAAAGCCTTCCGGCAGGCCCATTTCTCGATTGTAGATAATAATCCGCGCGCGCTTGGACAGCCCGTACCATTTACCCTCAGGGTGACGAAATTGCGCCGGCACGCGAGCTTTTAAAGCTTCATTGTCATTGCTGCGAAAAATTCCGCGTTGTTCGCCGCGCCACAAAATACCGGCGTCGGCGGTGATGAACAGGTCGGCCGGCGAGGCGTCGCCCTCGCGCGCAATGCGCTCGATCAGCGCATCACCGCCCGCTTCAATCACATTTACTTTAATGCCGGTTTCTTCCGTGAACGTATCAAACAGCACGATGTCAGAATCATAATGACGCCCGGAATAGACATTGACCTCGCCGGCCTCCTGGCTTGGCGCATCGTCTACACTTGCAACCGCCTCCCGCGTCGCCTCTCCGCAGGCCGCCGCCGTCAACGCCATCGCGCCAATCAGCGCGGCGCGCCAAAGCGCTGCCGGTTTAAACGCCGATAGGGTGATTGGCCGTTGGCGGATCGAAAAATTGGACAGGTGAACAGCGGGGGAGAGGGGATGGGTCATGGGTCACTGCTTTGGTTGGATTAGATTGCGACTAATTCTTAATAGCATATTATGGCAAAAGCTCAATAAGCATAATCTATTGATTTTTATAGATAAAAATTCCGGGACCCACAAAGGATAGATTGACGCGGGCGCCGATGCGCGGTTTTTGCGCCATTGCGACGCGGATCGTCTCGGCCCCCGTCAAATCGGCGGTGAGATCCGAGGCGAGGTCAACCATCCATCCCGGACCGACAAAGCGCGCATCGGTGATCTGACAGGCCCCTTCCGGGTCGCGCTCAATCGATATGGCGCCCTCGCGCAATACCGCCATCCCCGGGCCGTCAACAAGGCCCTCAGCGCCGATATCGCCAAAGGCGGTGATGAGTTTTTCCCGTTCGATGGCGCCATAAAGCGTCTGGCTTCCGGGGAAAATCATCGCCCCTTCCGGCGTTTGCGGAGCCTCAAACATCGCCGCCGGGGTTTGCGTCTCGACGATGCGGCCATCGCGCATCAGCGCAATCGTGTCGCCCAGCGCCAGCGCCTCTTCCGGGTCATGGGTGACCAGCACTACCGCCACGCTTTGCTCTTTCAGTATACGGCGCAAATCTTCACGCAGGCGGCGGCGCAGGACCGCATCGACGCTAGCGAAAGGCTCATCAAGCAGCAACGCCTTTGGGCCGCGGATAAGCGCGCGCGCCAGCGCGGTTCTTTGCTGTTGCCCGCCGGAAAGCTCGTTCGGATAGCGCTTGGCGAGACCGTCAAGCCGCATGGTTTTAATCTGCGCGGCAATGCGCGCCTTTGCCTCGTCAGCCTCAGCGCCAAGACCAAAGGCGATGTTCTTTTCAACCGTCATATGCGGAAACAAAACCAGATCCTGAAACACAAACCCGATCGGGCGGCGTTCCGGCGGCGTTTCCTTTCCGGGCGTGGCCAGCACCTTGCCGTTTAGCTCAACACTGCCGCTTTGCAGGCGCTCCAGCCCTGCCGCAATACGCAAAAGCGTGGTCTTGCCGCAACCTGAGGGCCCGAAAAGACACAAGATTTCACCCGGCGCAGCCTCAAAGCCTGCACCCTCCACCGCCGCAACCGCGCCATAGTGATGGCATATATCGCGAAGCATGAGACTCATAAGGCTGCGCGCAATTGACCCATTTTAACCGGACCGGCTTTGGAATTGGCGCAGTTTCGCATAGATGTCTCGTTTCGATGATGCATAAGGCGAAGGAACGCCATGAACGGCGCCAAGTCAATTGGACACAAACAGCCGCGCCTGAACAGGCCGAACCAGACGGGTCTGAACCAGGCGGGGCTGGGAACGCTCGCGCTTGGCGGCGTAGCGATTGCTATCGCCGCGCCGATGGTCGCAACCTTGCTTGGCGCCTTGGCGCCGCCGGGTCTGGACTGGACTTTTTTGTCCGGCGTGGGTTTGCGCTATTTGTCCGGCACGGTTTTTTTATGCCTGCTGGTCGCCCTCGGCGCCGGCGCGCTCGGCGCCAGCGCGGCGATGGTCGTCGCGCTTACAGACTTTCCCGGACGGCGCGTCTTCATGGTTGCGCTGGCGCTGCCTTTCGCGATCCCGGCCTATGTTGCGGCCTATGCTTATGGCGATTTTCTCGGACCGTTCGGGCTCGTCGCCGAACATATCGGCGCGAAAAACCTGCCGGAGATACGCTCGCTCCCCGGCGCCGCATTCATTCTTACACTGATGACTTACCCTTATGTCTATCTGGCGCTCAGCGCATCGCTGGCGGGACGTTCCTCGGCCTATATGGAAGCGGCCCGCTCGCTTGGCGCGAGCCCCGCTCGGGCGGCTTGGCGCATTTTGCTCACCATGGGCCGCCCGGCGCTGGCCGGCGGTCTGGCGCTGGCGCTCATGGAGACCGCCGCCGATTACGGCGTCGCCGACTTTTTTGGCGTGGCGACTTTAAGCGTCGGAATCTTTCGCACCTGGCAGGGGCTCGGCGATCTTGGCGGCGCCACCCAGCTTGCGGTCGGTCTGTTTTTTGTCGCGCTCATTTTAGTCCTCATCGAAGAGGCCGGACGGCGCGGCGAAAATGTAGAAAGCGTAAAAGCGCATCGCCGCGCCCGGCGGCTAAAGCTTTCGCCGCTGGCCGCGATGCTGGCGATATTGTTCTGCCTCGTTCCGGTGGTGCTCGGCTTTGTCATCCCGGCCGGGGTGTTAATCGCTAAGTTCGATCCGAGTTTCACCGCCGGCGCCGCGCGCGGGCTCACCCTTTCGCTCACCAACACCGCGCTGGTTGCAGGCATTGGCGGGGCGCTGACGATTACGCTCGCCGTCTTCCTTGGTTATATGGCGCGGCGCATGACATCGCCTTTTGGCAGGCTGGCTTTGCGGGTGGCGACGCTTGGCTACGCTATCCCCGGCGCGGTCATCGCCATTGGCGTGTTAGCGCTCACCGCATGGCTGTCGCGGGCGAGCGGGCTGGCTCTTGCCGGCGGTATCGGCGTTCTCCTATACGCCTATATGGCGCGCTTCGTCACCGCCGGCTACAATGCCGCTGCGGGCGGCTTGCAACAAATCAGCCCACAGATGGATGACGCCGCCAAAATGCTTGGTGCGGGCCCTGCAAGTATTATGAAAAACATTCACTGGCCGCAAATGCGCGGCGCGATTGCGGCGGGCGCGGCGATCATCATGATCGATATCGCCAAGGAGCTGCCGGCGACATTGCTGTTGCGGCCGTTTAACTTTGAAACCCTCGCGACGCGGATATACCGGCTAGCATCAGACGAACGCCTCGCCGACGCTGCGCCTGCGGCTTTAATGCTAATCGGCCTCGGCCTTATCCCGACCATTGCGCTGAGTTTTATCGCTGCCAATGTCTCCGCCCGCAAAAGCACAAATCCTTCTGCGGGCGGTTGATGGTATGGGGCGGTTATTCGCCGCCGCGATAAGCGAACGGCAAGGCGCCGCGCGACAGATCGCGGTAACGCGACAGCAACGCCGCCTGACGGTTATCCATATCCTGGCGCACGCCATTGATGAACACCACTTGCGGTACAGTCGTCACCTCAAGCGGATCGCCGTCCCAGATGACGATGTCGGCGACTTTGCCAAGTTCAATCGAGCCTAACCGCCGATCAAGGCCGAACATTTCCGCCGGGTTGATAGTCAGCGCGGCCATCGCCGCCTCATAGGGCAGGCCTTCGGCGACGGCGTTGCCGGCCTGCTGGGTCAGCAACCGCAAATTATGCGCGCCAAAACCCGGCGGGTTATAAAATGCGATTTTGACGCCAGCGGCATTGAGACGCGCAGCGTTTTTAAGCGTTGCGCCCAAATCCTCAAACTGGCTCGGCAGGTTCGCCATCGGGTCGAGGATTACCGCAATGTCGGCGGCGGCGAGCGGTTTGGCGACCCGCCAGGCTTCCGATCCGCCGGCGATAATCACCCGCAGATTATAGTCCGTCTTGAGGCGGATTAAATTGCGAATGTCGCTCTCGCCATTGATGTAGACAATCAATGGCTGGCCGCCGGAGACCACCGCCCCCAGCGCCTTCAAATCCGAAAGCGCAAACCGGTCCTCGCGGTTGCGGCGAATATAAGCGTTTGGATTGGCGGCATAGGAGCGCGCCTCGTCGAGATATTCGCGCATCAACGCCCACGCGCCCATGCGCGTGCCGCCCGCACGCGACGCACCGCCGGAGCCCATCATCGCAATCTGCGCGGCGCGCGGTTTGGTGAGAGAATCAACGCCGCCGGACATATCAATCACCGCGCCTTGACCGCCAAACAGCGAATCGCCAGGGTCCGGCGCCATCAATGCGCGCGTCACGCCGCCGGCGCGATTGATCGCAATCAATGTCGATGTGCGCCGGTATGCGTCCACCGCATCCAGCGCCGCGCCAAGCGGAAATCCGCCACCGCGATTGGGGCCGGCGTCATTGGCCTCTTCATCGAGGCTGATTTCTTCAAGGCCAATGGAAGATAGCGGCGCAAATATACCGGGCGTCACCACCTTGCCCGACGCATCGATGACACGCGCACCGGTGGGCGCGATCAGATCGGCGGCGACTTGCACAATGACGCCATCTCGAATGATCACGTCGCCGTTTTTGATGACATCGCCAGCGGCGGTATGCACCTCGCCATTCATGATCGCCGTCGTTGATGTCGATTGCGCAGCGGCGTTGCCTGCGGCGCTCAAGGCAAACACAGAAAAGACTGCGGCGAAGATCGGTTTATTTATCATGGCGTTCATTGACCTGCCCCTCCGGTATGCTCGTTGCCTTGTTGTCCGATTTCAAAATCCATCCGCGGCGAGCGTTTGGGATCGGACCGGTCATACATTAAAGCACCGTCGATAAAGACTTGCTCAGCTTTAGCGTAGACCGAAAACGGATTGCGGTTCCAGATGACAACATCACCCATCTTGCCGGTCTCCAACGTCCCGGTCTGATCGAGAACGCCCATGGCTTTTGCCGGATTGGCGGTGATCCAGGCGATGGCGTCTTCGGGCGCAATCTCCAGCCCGATGCGCCAACCCGCAGCCATGGCTTTGGCCGCTTCCTGGTTAAGACGCTGAATACCGGTGGCGCTGTCGGAATGAATGATCGCGCAGCTATTGGCCTGCGCATCAACCAGCGCGGCGTTCTCGCTCACCGCATCATAGGCCTCCAGCTTAAAGCCCCACCAATCCGCCCACATCGCCGCGCAAACGCCATTTTCGGCAAGGTAATCGGCGACTTTGTAAGCCTCGATCGCATGATGGAAGGTGGAGACTTTATAGCCGAACTCCTTGCCCATATCCATCACCTGAACCATTTCATCCGCACGGTAACAATGCATGTTGACGCGAATGTCGCCGCGCAGAACGCCGGCTAATGTTTCCAGCTTGAGGTTGCGAGATGGCGCTTCCGGCGCGTCTTCGGCGTCCTCATCCTTAGCATTGTCTTTGGCATTGCCATTTTCGGCCCATTTTGCATAAGCCTTCCAATAGTCGTCCCATTGTTTTTTATAATCCGACGCTTCAATCCAGGCGGTGCGGTAATGGGAGAAATTACCCATCCGCGTGCTCGGCCCGCCTTTGTCGCCATAGACGCGTTTTGGGTTTTCACCGCACGCCATCTTCAAGCCATAAGGCGCGCCAGGAAATTTCATGCCCTGAACCGTCCGTGAGGGAACATTTTTCAATATAACCGACCGGCCGCCGAAAAGATTGGCCGAGCCGGGCAAAACCTGCATTGAGGTAATGCCGCCGGCGAGCGCGCGGGTGAACCCTGCATCCTGCGGCCATACCGAGTGCTCCGTCCATACCTCGGCGGTGTTGGGCGCGGTCGCCTCATTGCCGTCCGACGTTGAGGCGGTCGATGGCGAGGGGTAGTCGCCAAGATGGGAGTGGATATCGATGACGCCGGGCGTCACCCATTTGCCGGCGGCGTCAATCGTGTTGGCGCCGGCCGGAACATCAACCGCGCCGGCGGCGCCAATCGCGGAGATTTTACCGCCCTCCAGAAGGACAGACCCGTTATCGATGCGCTCGCCAGCGCCGGTGAGGATGGTCGCTCCGGTAATCAGCGTCGCGCCGGATGCATAGGACTCATAAGTTGAGGGGTAAGGGTCAAGCGGCGGATGGACCGCGCCCTTGGCGTCCTTTTCGCCGGCGTCATCGGCGCTCTTTGCGACGCCTGGCGCAGCAGCAGCAGCGCTTTGCGGCTTAACGGCGCCGGCCTTAGCCCCATTGTCCGCCGCCCCACTGTCTACCGCTCCCTTGTCATCCGTCTCCTGCGCACAGGCGGCGACCAACAGAACGGCTAACGCCATCCAGCCTAATTTTTGCATCATACCCTCAAGTTCGTTGTTTTGTGTCGAACACTATTCGAATTCATCGATCTTCGTGTCATAAGACTAGCGCAATATTCTCGCGCCGCCATCATGCGCCGCAACATTGGCTCAACTGTAGGGGTAATTTTTCCATGACCAAGATCACGCGCCGCAATGCGCTTATTTCAGGCCTCGCTGTCAGTGCCGCCTCTTGCTCCAAGGAACCGGCGACAACGCCTCAAAATTCGCCCGACCAAAGCGCGGGCGGCGCCTTCGCACATGGCGTCGCCAGCGGCGATCCGGGACCGGACAGCGCCGTGATCTGGACCCGGATAAGCCAAGATGAGGCGGCGGCAGGCTCTTCCGCAACCGTCATCTGGGAGCTGGCGGCTGACAAAGGATTTTCAGAAATCATCGCCAAAGGCGAGACCATCACCGGCGCCTCGCGCGACTGGACCGTCAAGACCCTGCTTACCGATCTTGAGCCCGGAACAGTTTATTATTATCGTTTCCGGTCCGGCGATCAGACCTCGCCGGTTGGCCGCACCCGCACGCTGCCCGCCGGCAACATCGACAGCGCCCGCTTTGCGGTCCTGTCCTGCACCAACTTTCCGTTCGGTTATTTCAATGTCTATGACCAGATTGCTCAGCGCGACGATATCGACGCGGTCATTCACCTTGGCGACTACATTTACGAATATGGCCGCGACGGTTATGGCGGCAAGACCGGCGCCGCATTGGGCCGCGACCACGAGCCTGCCCATGAGATCAG
>JAJFFZ010000090.1 GCA_021776395.1 Hyphococcus sp.
GTCCTCGGTGAACGCCGATAAATATTGGGAATGGAAAGACGATGAGCGCTTCATCGAAGACGTGATGCGCTTCCTCGACAATGTGCTCGACGATTTTATCGCCCGCGCCCCGGCGTCGATGGAAAAAGCCGTCTATTCGGCCAAGCGCGAACGCTCGGTCGGTTTGGGGATGATGGGTTTTCACTCCTTCCTGCAATCGATGGATGTCCCGTTTGAAAGCGCGATGGCGAAATCGTGGAATACGCGCCTGTTTAAACACATCCGCATGGGCGCCGACG
The DNA here is from genome assembly GCA_021776395.1 of Hyphococcus sp. GTDB lineage: Bacteria > Pseudomonadota > Alphaproteobacteria > Caulobacterales > Parvularculaceae > Hyphococcus. Next base: position 279 of record JAJFFZ010000090.1, read on the forward strand.
CCGCCTCGGTGAAGCTGGCGGAAGAAAAAGGCGCTTGCCCGGATGCTGAAGAGGCTGGCATGAAGCAGCGCTTCTCCCACAAGCTGGCGATCGCGCCGACCGCCTCGATTTCCATTATTTGCGGCGGCGCGAGCCCCTGCATCGAGCCGATCCCGGCCAACATTTTCACCCACAAGACGCTGTCCGGCTCGGTGACGGTGAAGAACGCCGCGCTAGAAAAACTGCTCAGCGAGAAAGACCAGAATAAAGCCGATATCTGGACCTCAATCATCGAGCATGAAGGCTCGGTCCAGCATCTTGAGTTTTTAAGCCAGGGCGAAAAAGACGTTTTCAAAACCGCGTTCGAAATCGACCAGCGCTGGGTGATCGAGCTCGCCGCCGACCGCAGCCCGTATATCTGCCAGGGCCAGTCCGTAAACGTCTTCATCCCCGGCGACGTCAACAAATGGGACCTCCACATGCTGCACTGGACCGCCTGGGAAAAGGGCGTGAAGAGCCTCTATTACTGCCGCTCAAAATCAGTCCAGCGCGCGGGCTTTGCCAATGGCTCGAAGCCGGCAGCGGAAGATGCGCCCGACGGCGTAGAAGCCATGATGCAAGCCGCCGCGCCAACGGATTATGATGAGTGCTTGGCTTGTCAGTGATTTTTGAAGTTCTTATTATGTTCTTGTGCCTGTGGCATATCTATGCTAATTCCTTAGATTAGCTACAAGATGTAGTGGGATTTATTGGAGATTCAAATGACTAGCGACATAAAAGTGGGAGATGTCGTCCAGCTAAAATCTGGTGGCACCCAAATGACAGTTACCCAAATTGGGAACAAGATGTACTCTGACACACCAATCGTTTGGTGCGCGTGGTTTGAGAAAAACAACAAGCACGAGGGTGATTTCCCAACGGAAGCCGTTGATGCTGTTTTATCACAAAACCAAGGGCCTCGCATAAGGGCGATTTAAGCAGCCTATTTTGCCAGTGGTTGGGTTATACTCTCCATCGTCATCCCGAATGCGGTGCAGCCGCGCGCGCGAAGGCGACCGAAACGCCTGAGGCGCATGTGCAGCTGATGGCCCGCATCAAGCGCATCATTGCCGCCCGCAATATGGGCAGGCGTGCAGAGCGCCGGTGAATTATAGTCCCACTATATTGCAGTCCGCCTATTCCCACCCGACATTCAATCTGAAACGATGTAGCCCCACAAAAACGGAGGTCTCCCGTGAAGCTTGGTTTGCAAATGATCCTTGCCGTATTGAGCCTGATCCCGGCTTATTTCGGCGCAATGAGTATGGTTGGCGGGGCGGCGGTGTTTATTCCGCCGGAGCATGTGACGCCGGCGCTCGACAGTCAGTTTCGGTTTCAGTCGGCCTATTACTTTGGCCTGGCGGCGCTCATCTGGTGGATTATTCCCAACATCGAACGCCACACGACACTGTTCCGCATCGTGATTGGCGCCTTGTTCCTCGGCGGCCTGACGCGGGTTTATTCCTACATTACAATTGGCGCGCCGCCGCCGCCGATGCTTGGCGGCATGGCGCTGGAACTTGCGCTGCCATTGTTGCTTTTATGGCAGGCAAAACTCAGCAAGTAAGGCGGGCTTACAGGCCTCTTTTCTTGCGCAGCCTATTTGCCTTCTTCAACCTTGAAAGTGGTTTCGACATTGCCCTTTTTCTTCCCGCGCATCGGGAGGTTGCAATCCGATCCGGTCTTTCCGGAGGCGATGACCGTCCAGTCCTTGCATTTGTAAGTGATGTTGAGCGTGTGGCTCGCGCCGTCGCGGCCGGTTGCGCGCAGGCGTTGATATTCCACATCGCGCAACGTCCAGCGCTTGGCCAAGCGGCCGCGCGCGGTCTCGTCATAGGTCATGCGCCGGGCTGGTGGTTGCGGCAACGCCTGCACGGCTGGGTCGCGCGCTGGACGCAGCCCCACGCACTTTTTGCACCGCCGGCAACAACAGGCCGACCAACACCGCCTGTTGGTTTTCCTTGATGGTGAGCGTCGCGCTCTGGCGGCCGGCCGCGCCAGGCTTGGACTGACCCCAACTAACACTGAGGACATCGATCCATTTGTCGTGGTCAGGATCGCTAGCCTCGGTCGCCTCGCCCTTAATGTCGCCCAGTTTCAAATATCCCGCCGCCTGAGCGCTGCCCGCCGCAAGCGTGACCGCGATGATGATTGCAATAGATTTGCGCATAATTGTCTCCCTTTTCGCCCGCATAGCCTGCATCACTCTAGCCCCAATCAACGCCGGCTTGCGAGAGTTATCCGCCAACCGGCGCACCAGCACGGCTTGTTGATTGATTTTGTTGAAGAATTATACAAATCGCGCGAAACGACGCGGAGACCGCTGGGGGCGCAGACCAACGCCAAAAGCCGCCCCTATGGGGCTGCACAGGAAGGCTTTAGTTCCGCCGGGCCATAAACAAGCTCATGACGCCAAGAACAGAATTGACGGCGATAAAGCCGATTAATGCAAATTCGATAACGCCCATGGTCTCTCTCCTTACCGGTGGCGAGGTCAAGCCTCGCCGCCAATGAAGGAGGATTTAGGGCTGAATTGAGAAATTCCAATGGTCCGTGCGGTCACAAGAGTTCACGAACCGATGAGACGCGCTGGCGGGCGCGGCCTGAACCTGCCTTATCGCCGACTTATTTCGAGCCCGGGGTCATGGCTTTTAAGGCCACCCGCCCAAAATCGGCGGCCATCACCAGCAAGCCTATCGCCATGCCGCGATGGATATGGCCGGTCAGCTTTTGCTCGTTCCAGGCATAATAGACTACTGCGGCGAAGATAATAGTTCGTATAAGGAATGTTATAGAGAAATTGACTGCCTTTGCAGCAATGCGGCGCTTATGCGCCTCCGGCGTCTCATCGACGATGTTGGTTTTGCGGATGCGCGAGACATCCGGCTCCATCGTCACCGGCCTTACCGGAAGCGCCGGCGCCATTTCCACCACCGCCGCCGTTTCAACAGCGCCGTGTCCAACCACCGCCGCCAATCTATCCATACTGATCTGCGCCACCGGTTTTTTATCACCGAATCCCATCGCACGCCTCGCCGATTTGCCCAGGTTAACTCAAGACAAGATTTTTTGAGATCCCATGAAGGATATGGTTCAAGTTTTAACAATCTTCCGGTTCTGCAATAGCAAACGGGCGGTCCGAAAACCGCCCGTTTCACTAGTCCCCTCTGACGCGTCCGGCGTTAGAAGTATTACAGACCCGCAACCCTCTTAGTACGAGAACCGAACAGTCACACCGTAAGTGCGCGGATCATTCGGGTAACCGTTGAGGCTGCCGGGTTGCGCCACTGAATCGAAGATGCCTTGGGCAAATTCTTCATCCGCGATGTTTTTGACCCAGCCAACCAGTTGCCAGCCCTGATCAGGATTGCTGATGCCGACGCTGGCGTTAAGCAAGGTTTGGGACGGCACAAGCTTCGCTGGGTTCTGGTCACCGCCAGCGTTAAATTTGGCGCCATATTGAAACTCGCCGCGGACATAACCTTCCAGATCGCCCATGGGCACAACCCACGTCGCCGTTGACACTGCGCTGACTTTGGGAACGCCCAGATCGGGCAGACCGCTGAAATCACGGGTGTTTGTAAACGCGGGGTTGGCGATTAACATGCCAGGATTGGCCGGATCCTCAATCTCTGGCGAGCAGGTCACCTGCGATGCGGGGAGATTGAGCGGATCAAGGAAGCCGGAGCTGAAGCAAGAACCACGGACGAAGTCAGGGAATTCGGCGTCGATATAGGTCACAGCGCCGGTAAGGATCAGATTCTCAATCGGGTTGATCAGCGTTTCAAATTCAAAGCCTTGAATTTTTCGCTCGCCAGCATTGGTCAGGTCAAAAGAAGTGCCGTTGAAAATATTCGCCTGGAAGTCTGTCACCTTCTGATCGAACAATGCAACATTTACGGTCATCGCTCCATCAAACAGTGTGCTTTTGGCGCCGATCTCAAACGACCTTGTCGTTTCCGGTGCAAAATCAGCCGTGGATACGGATGAACCGGCAGACAAGTTAAACCCGCCGGATTTAAAGCCCGTCGAGTAGCTGCCATAGACGTTAAGATTATCGCTTACGTCATAAGCGATCCGCCCAAGATAGGAGACTTCATCATCCGTACGCGAAGCGGAGTAGTTCGCGAACGGGTTCGGAAAGAACTGAAATGGCGAAAGTCCGGCAAAAGCGCCGACGGGGAGCGGTCCGCCAAATGCTGGCGGCAAGAACGGCAGTTGCGGAATATTGGTTAAATCCAGCGCCAGGAACGGCCCGTTGACCTGAACATCGCTGACGACGTCCTTGGTTTCCGATTCCCAACGGATACCGCCTGTTACTGTGAGATCATCAGTAAGATGATAATCAAGCGTGCCAAAAACGGCGATGCTTTCATCATCCTGCGTAAACAACTCCTGGTCCAAGCCAATACCGGAGGCAAGGAAAGACCCCGGTGTCGCAGCGCCAAAGCCAGCAAGGATTGTCTCAATCGTTGTGATGCCGCCCATGGGAGTTAGAGCAGTAGTGCTGGCAAGATCTGCAAAAGGACGCAAGGTCGGGCCAAAGAGCGAGGTCCGATCATGGGTCAGATTCTGGTTAAAGTAGAAAGCGCCGACCATCCAGTCCAGTCGGTTGTCGCCAGTTGATGTCAGGCGCAGCTCTTGAGTGAAGGTGTTGTAGTTTTCACGATTTTGATTGATGAGCGAAAGCGGGAGATCAACAAAATCTGCGTCGATATCGTTTGCTTCGTCAAAGTTCCGATAGGCGGAAATAGAGGTAAGCTCAGCATAGCCGAGATCGATATTCACCTCGCCGGAAAAACCATAAATTTCTTGCTGGGTGAGCAAAGGCCCGTTAAACGCCACTTGGCGTTCAAACGGCGTCGCCGGCAAAATATTGCCCCCAAGAAGCGTGCCGAGAACGAACTCATTCGTCGGGTTATTGAGGAAGAACGGCGCTGCACAGCAGTTTTCGTCGATTTTGCTGTAATCGCCAATGAGCCGTACAGAGATTTTATCTGACGGTTCAATCAACAACTGCCCGCGGACCGCCCAACGATCTCGGTCGTTGACATCTTCGCCGGTCGTTACGTTTTCTATAAAGCCGTCACGCTTATTGACATTGCCTGATATGCGAAATGCGATGTTCTCGCTAATCGGTCCGGTCAAGCTGCCTTTCATGATGACGTTGTTGTAGTTTCCATAAGTGACTTCTGCATCGGCCCCAACTTCAAATTCCGGTTTTTGGGTGATGATGCTGATGACGCCAGCGGGCGTGTTGCGGCCGTAGAGGGTGCTTTGAGGGCCACGCAAAACCTCGATACGTTCCACCGTTGGGAAATCGTTGATGGCGGCGCCTTGGCGCGAGCGGTAAACGCCATCGACAAAAACGCCGACTGACGGCTCCAACCCGGCATTGTTGCCAGAAGTGCCGATGCCGCGAATAGAAAAGACCGTTTGTGACGAAGATTGTTGTTGGATAACGCTTAGCGACGGCGCCAGAAGCTGCAGGTCGCGG
>JAJFFZ010000010.1 GCA_021776395.1 Hyphococcus sp.
CGCTTGCGTAGCGCGGGCAATCCCGCTCATAATGTTTGCGAGTGATTTCGGTCCAGGTCATGCGATCCTCCGTGTTCTTTCCAAATCACAGAGAATCACAAACCGCTGAAATCACTCAATTCTTTTTGGAGCAGACACTTAGGGTTTAAAATATCCGTTCCTATCCAATAGCTGACTAAAGTTGTCGGCCACACCGCTTGGCGCGATTGACAGCTAATATCCTCCAAGCAGCCATTAGCGGGTTTATTTTTGCTTAGGCTCCATCCAGCAGATCAGCCTGCTGACCAGCGATCGCAACACATGTCGTTCGCATGCATGATATTAGAGCATTTCCGGATAAGTGTGACGCGTTGAAAGCTATTCACTTTCAACTCCGATAGAAATGCGGCGAACAAAGACTCTAGAGCAAATCCATGATTCAATTTAACTCGGATTTGCTCTAGCATTATGGATTTGGCCGGGTGCAAAACGGAAGCCTCTATTCAGTACAATCATTTCTGGATATCTGGAAAGTACTTAAAGCCCGCTGGGGCATCAATGAATTAGACCAAGCTGATGGCGTTGAGAAAGCAGAAAATTTTATGAACGCCTGCACATAAGATTTATATCCCGAGCGCTCTCTTCAGCTATGAAGACCTAGATTCAAGGTTCGTGTACTATCATAACACGGCCCTCAACACGGCGTGGCCAGGACCACGGTACGGCCAATCCACACTCATCTTCAAATAACCTAACCGGCATCAGAGGTGACAAACAACGGGTTGGAAAATATTGTATGACAGTCTTTTTTTTCAAAGGCTTCGAGATATTTTGCGTACTTTGTGCGTACCGGCGCGCACAAAGTACGTATTTTAAGCACGTTCATTTAACCGTAAACTAAAGTTCAAAATTCTGTCATCGATCTGAAACGCTGCTGTCATGAAATATCATCAAAGAGCGGGGCATGAAACGCCGCCATGGTGGGGGTGATTATGTTCAGAGGGCAAGATGAAACGCAGTTTGGGGATTGTATCCATCGCCGTGGTTGCTGCTTTACTCGGCAGCGCCGCGGCAGACGATAGCAAGGGCCACATTTCGAAATGGGGCGCCGCGCCGACATTCAAGGGCGACGGTTGGGAATTTAAAGTCGGCGGTAGAGTACAACTCGACTACTCGATTGTTGACGCTGATATATCTGGCGAGGATTGGAATGCCGGTGAATTGCGCCGGTTGCGCTTAAATGTAACCGGTAAGTTTGGCGACAATCTGAAATACAAAGCAGAGCTGAATACAAATTCAAGCGGTGACGTTAATCTGGAAGATGGGTATGTTCAGTGGACGCCAACGAGCAGCGGCTGGAACATCAAACTCGGCCAGTTCAAAACGCCGAACTCGCTTGATGAACAGACCTCGTCGCGGTTTATTTCCACACTGGAACGTGCGGCGTTTACCGATGCGTTTGAGTTCAACCGTCGCCTCGGCGTTAGCTTGAATGCGAAAGGCGGCAACTACACATTCTCTGCCGGCGTCTTTGGCGACAATCTCAACGATGGCAGCCAGCAACAAGGTTACGCCCTTGCGGCGCGTGGAACATTCAACCCGATTAAAACCGACGATGTGATTGTTCATCTTGGCGCATCCGTGCGCTACCGTAATATCGGCGATACGCAAAGCGACCTTCGCTATCGTCAGCGTCCGGTGTCGCACATTCCAAGCCGCATCATCAGCACAGGCCGGATTGCAGACTCCGATGTCTTTGTCGGCGCTGAAGCGGCTGCAATCGTCAAAAACTTCTGGGTGGCGGGCGAGTATGGCGTCACCATCGCCGATTGCACGCCAGCAGCCGGCTGCACCGATGACCCATCGCTCGACGGCGCTTATGGCGAAGTTGGCGTCATATTCGGCGGCAAGCGCGGCTACAAGGGCGGCAAGTTTAATCGCCCGAAAGTTGACCACCCCGTGACGGATGGCGGCATGGGCGCGTTGGCCCTAGTTGCACGCTACGACACAATCGACCTTACCGATGCCGGCATTAATGGCGGCGGCTTTGACAGCTTCATCATCGGCATCGACTGGTGGGCGACAAAATACACCCGGCTCGGCGTCAATTATTTCAATGTCGATGCGGATCTGGGAACCTCCACATCCGGCCTCGATTCTGCCTTCGCCGCTCTCGTGACGGCAAGCGCGCCAGCCGAAGACGTCGATGGCGTCATGTTCCGCGCGCAGTTCGATTTTTAATCAACACAACCAAAAATTCAAAGGACATTAGTCATGCAATTCAGGACAATAACCGCCAGCATTGTCGGCGCACTCCTCGCCTTCGGCTGCGGCGAAGATAAAGTCGAAATCAAATCCCCCATTTCAACAGCTAACGCCGCCGGTGAAATCCGGGTCGTGGGTTCGTCAACGGTCTACCCCTTCTCGACAAAAGTCGCGCAGGAATTTAAAAACAAAACCGGGTACAACGTCGTCGTTGAATCAACCGGTTCCGGCGGCGGCCACAAACTCTTCTGTGAAGGTGTCGGCGCCGACACACCTGACGTCACAAACTCTTCACGCCGTCAGAAGAAAAGCGAATTTGATAAATGCACGAAGAACGGCGTAACGGATATTGTCGAAGTAAAAATCGGTTTTGACGGCATCGTTATCGCCAATGCGCGCAGCAGCGCGAAAATTGACGTCACTCTAAAGCAGATATACCTCGCCTTCGCGAAGCAAACACCAAAGAGCGATGATGACTGCACATTAGAAAGCAATCCGAACGATAAATGGTCAGATATCGACCCTCGCCTACCCAATGTAACGATTGAAGCTTATGGCCCGCCGCCGACATCTGGTACGCGCGATGCTTTTGTAGAAATCGCCATGGATGGCGGCGCTAAAAAAATCACTTGCCTTGCCGCCCTGCGCAAGCAAGACAAAAAATCTTTTAAGGCGATCGCGCGCACGCTACGTGAAGACGGCAAATGGATTGATGCCGGCGAAAACGATAATGCGATCGTGCAGACACTTGTAAATACGCCGAGCGCGGTGGGTATATTTGGGTATTCTTTTCTCGACCAAAATGCCGACAAAATTAAAGGCGCATTGATCGGCGGGGTTAAGCCTACCTTCGAGAACATCGCCGGCGGCGATTACCCAATTTCTCGCTCGCTCTATTTCTACATCAAAAAGGCCAATGTCGCGACGACCAAAGGGGTCAAGGAATACGCTCTTGAGTTCACCTCTGAGGAAGCCTGGGGGCCTGGTGGATATCTGGAAGAAATCGGGTTGGTCCCGCTCCCTGATGATGTCCGCGCACAATATCGCGCTGCTGTTGAGAATTTGACGACATACAAACAGTAGGCGGACTTTTTCGTTGCGTACCCAAGTTAGTTGTGTAGCCAAAGTTGAGGCGGCGCATTTGCGCCGTCTCTTCCACTTTTCAGCAGGTCGCATTAAATGCAACAACTTCTAAATCCTGAAACACTGATCGGCGCCCTTCTGATCATAGGCGTCGTGGCGGCATTCTTATACGGCCGGGGGCTGGCGATATCACGCGCCCAATTGACCACCGATGGCGCCCGCGCGCATTCCTTGCCATCCTATCACGGCTATTTCTCCGCCTGGATAGTAGCTTTGTTTGCTAGTGGCATGATCGCCTTTTGGGTTACGTTCAGCGGCGCTGCGCCTAATTTTGTGTTTGCCATATTAATGTTCTGCGCCCTAGCGCTCAGTTTCTCCATAATCAATCGCCTCCTCACGCCAACATTTCGCGCGCGCAATCATGTCGAACGATTTATCGGCGGCGCGCTTATGATTTGTTCTGGCGTAGCCGTGTTGACGACATTCGGTATCGTTCTGTCATTGGTTTTTGAAAGCCTGCAGTTTTTCAAACACGTGCCGATACTCGATTTTCTCACTGGCCTACATTGGTCGCCGCAAACGGCGTTGCGTGAAGACCAGATAGGCCAATCCGGTTCTTTTGGCGCTGTGCCGATATTTACCGGCACATTCATGATTACCGCAGTTGCGATATTTATCGCCGGGCCGATTGGCTTGTTGATCGCAGTTTACCTGTCGGAATATGCAAACAAACGCACCCGCGCCATTGTTAAACCGATGGTGGAAATTCTCGCCGGCGTTCCGACAATTGTCTATGGCTTTTTCGCCTTGTTGACTGTTGGTCCCGCCATCAGAAATTTTGCCGAAGGGTTCGGTTTTTCCGTGCCGACACAAAGCGCCATCGCCGCTGGGTCGGTGATGGGCGTTATGATTATTCCGTTCATTAGCTCGCTCTCCGATGATGTCATCAACGCCGTGCCGCAAACATTGCGTGATGCATCCTTTGCGCTTGGCGCAACACAATCGGAAACCATGACCAAAGTGATTTTCCCGGCTGCGCTACCGGGGATTATCGGCGCTTTCTTGCTGGCGATCAGCCGGGCGATTGGCGAAACGATGATTGTGGTGATGGCGGCTGGGCGCGCAGCCAATTTGACCGGCAATCCGTTTGAGGCGGTGACGACCGTGACAGTGCAGATCGTCGCTTTACTCACAGGGGATCAGGAATTTGACAGCGCCAAGACGCTTTCCGCTTTTGCACTCGGTCTTGTCCTGTTTGTCTTTACGCTGGTTCTCAATGTAATCGCACTACTGATCGTACGCAGATATCGCGAGAGGTACGAGTAAATGTCTGCCATGGCAAAAACATCCATTCATCAAACGGACCTGGCGCGAAAACGCCTGGCCAGGCGCAAGGCTAAGGAAAAGCGGTTCCGGTACGCCGGCGTCACTGCCGTCGTCATCGCCATGGTCATGCTCGGCTGGCTGGTCGTGAGCCTAGTCGGAACCGGATATACTGCTTTTTTCCAGCATTATTTAACGATAACCGTCACACTAGATGAAAATATTCTTGATCCTAACGGCGCCCGCGATGCTGACCAATTGCGCAAGGCGAATTACCGTAAGATTATTCAACAGGCGCTATACGCCCGCTTTCCGGAAGTAACGTACAGGCGCAGCAAACGCGCGCTATTTCAAATCATCTCCGCATCTGGAGCAACCAATCATGTCCGGAAAATGGTGTATCAGGACCCAAATCTAGTAGGGCGTGAACTTACGATAGTTGTTCCTGTTTCTGATGATGTGGACCAATTCCTTAAAGGTTATATCGACCGCAAAGCACCAGAAGAGCTGCGTAGGGTCTCCGACCAGCAAATTGCATGGGTCGATCAACTGGTCACAAGCGGAGAACTTGTACGCAAATTTAACTGGCGGTTCTTTACCGCCGCCGACAGCCGCGACCCTGAGCTTGCCGGTATTGCCGGCGCCGTCGTCGGGTCAATTATGGCGCTTGGCGTTGCATTTTTTCTCTCCGTCCCCATTGGCGTCGGCGCGGCCGTTTATCTCGAAGAATTCGCACCGAAAAATCGACTGACAGATTTCATCGAAATCAATATCAACAATCTTGCCGCAGTGCCGTCCATCGTATTTGGCTTGCTTGGGCTTGCTGTGTTTTTAAATTTCTTCGGACTGCCGCGTTCAGCGCCTTTGGTCGGCGGCATGGTGTTGGGGCTCATGACCTTGCCGACGATTATTATTGCAACACGTTCGGCGCTGCGTGCTGTGTCGCCCTCAATCATTGACGGCGCATTGAGCCTTGGGGCATCACACACTCAGGCGGTCTTCCATCATAAAGTTCCGTTGGCGGCGTCGGGCATATTAACCGGCTCGATCATCGGTATGGCGCAGGCGCTTGGCGAGACGGCGCCGTTGTTAATGATCGGCATGGTCGCCTTCGTCACAGAAATTCCGACCAACATCATGGAGCCGGCCTCCGCTCTTCCAGTGCAAATTTTTCTGTGGTCCGATAGCGCAGAACGCGCCTGGGCGGAGCGCACATCGGCGGCGATCATTGTGTTGCTGATTGTGCTGATCTCGATGAACGCGATTGCAATTTTTCTTCGTAGTCGGTTGGAACGCAGGTGGTAATGATGAAAGCAGCATCCACAAATTATATCAGTGATCTCAGATTAAAACCCAATATGGGAGAAGTGATCGAAATGATGGCAAGCGCGCCAGCAGCGGAAACTACACAGGCAAAATTCGAGTGCCGCAATGTGGAAGTCTTTTACAGTGGCAAGCGGGCGTTGCATGGCATCAATATGGATGTGCCCGATAGCGGCGTGACAGCCTTGATCGGCCCATCCGGATGCGGGAAATCAACATTCTTGCGCGTATTTAATCGCATGAACGACACCATCCCCAATGCGCGTGTCGCCGGTCAAATTCTGATGGATAGGCAAGATATTTATGGCAAAGACATCGACCCGGTTCTATTGCGCGCACGGGTCGGGATGGTGTTTCAAAAGCCAAATCCGTTTCCTAAATCGATCTATGACAATGTCGCCTATGGACCGCGCATTCACGGGCTGGCGCCGCGAAAAAGCGATTTGGACACTATCGTTGAAAAGAGCCTGATGCGCGCAGGGCTCTGGGATGAAGTCAAAGACCGCCTGAAAGAGGCGGGCACAAGTCTTTCTGGCGGCCAACAACAACGCCTGGTGATAGCGCGCGCAATCGCCGTCAGCCCTGAAGTCATTTTGATGGACGAGCCGGCGTCGGCGCTTGATCCCATTGCAACAGCGAAGCTTGAAGAACTCATCGACGAGCTAAAAGAGAAATATTGCATCCTCATCGTAACGCACTCGATGGCGCAGGCCGCACGTGTTTCACAAAAAACAGCATTTTTTCATCTTGGGGACCTGGTTGAATATGATGATACGCAAACCATTTTTACGAACCCGAAAGACCAACGCACCCAAGATTACATTACCGGCCGAACCGGCTAAGGAAAAACTCGAGGAACCCATGAACGAACATATTGTATCGTCCTTCGATGACGTCATGTCAGATCTTTCGACAGAGATCATTCACATGGGCGCATTGGTTCGCGAGCAGCTCATTGGCGCACTAAAGGCGCTAAAGCGATGTGACGAGAACCTCGCAAAACGCATTCGCAAGAACGACAAACAAGTCGACGCCATCAACGACGATATTGAAGAGCGGGTCATGAACATTCTGGCGTTGCGCCAGCCCCTGGCGGTAGACTTGCGCGAGACAATCGCCGCATTAAAAATTGCACGCGAATTAGAGCGCATCGGCGACCTTGCCCGCAACACCGCCAAACGCAGCACGGTGATTATCGAGCAAGAGCCTCTGGAAGGAATGGAAGAGATATTCAAAATGGGTTACGTCGCGGTGAAAATCGTTGAAGACGTGATGCAGGCCTTTGAAACTCGTGATGTAGAAAAGGCGATCGCGGTCTGGAACGCCGACGAGGAAATCGACGAATTTTGCAACACCGTATTCACGCAATTGCTATCCGGTATGATGATCGACAACTCGAATATCAATGCATGCACCCAGATGACATTTGTCGCAAAAAACCTCGAACGGGTTGGCGATCATGCAACTAACATTGCCGAGTCCATACACTACGTGCTGACCGGCGAAAAAATCGATGAGCGCCGCCCTAAGAGCGACAAAACCAGCTCGACGACGGTAAGGATTTAATTTGTTCCGTTACGATGGATTCATACCCGAAGAAGATATAGCAAACCCGCTGCAACAAAATTGAGCCGCGTCTAGAGTATCCAATAGTGATATTTTGACCGCGCGTCAGTTACGCACGTACATCATGCAACGCACATGGCGCGCAAGCGTTGCTGACCGGGTGGTCAGAAACCTTCTGCCAAGATTTCTTTTTTGTCGGCAATCCTATAGATTGCATCAACCGGACTGACTGCAACGATACCGTCATCTTCCGCCCCTGTGCCGCCCGCATCCATAATCGCGTCAACGATTTCATCCACACGGTCTTCAGGCGCATAGATTTGCAGCCGAGCATGGGTGGTCATGAGGTCTCGCTGAAAAAAGTTTTTGTGGGCGCCATAACCTTTTACTTTCGACACGCTTATACCCGGCGCCGCGATCTTTCTGAGATGTTGCTCTACCATATCAACCATAGATATATTTATAGTTGCTGTTATGAATTTAAATTTCACCGACCTTCTCACCAATTTTTCTGATCCGCCTCACTGTTCGATCGTCGCAGAATACAAGCCTTACCGACACGGAACAAACACTACGCAAACCACTTGCCTCTAAGAATAGTACGTTCAGCAATATCTCATCCCTCACCGATTTTTATCCATGCGCTCAAAACCTGACTTAATTTCAACCAATCTTTAATTTCAGCGGCTCAGTGAATTCGTATTTCAGAAGCTCAAGGTTGAGCGGCGCTGGCCCCTTTCGAATACGCCCGGACGTGTCGTAATGCGATCCATGACAAGGACAAAACCATCCATCCCAATTCCCGCGGTTGCTTTGCGCGCCTTGCCCTAATGGTACGCATCCAAGATGTGTGCAAATGCCGATAACAACCAGCCATTCCGGATTGATGACGCGTTCTGCGTCGGTTTGCGGGTCTCTCAGGTCAACGTGGTCATCGGCGCGGGCAAGTTCAATTTCCCGTGGCGTGCGCCGGGAAATAAAAACCGGCCTTCCGGTCCATTTTACCGTTATTCGCTGACCAAGTTCGATTGGTGAAAGGTCTACTTCTACAGTCGACATAGCACGGACATCTGCGGATGGACTAAAACTGTCAATCAACGGCCATAGGGCTCCAGCGGCGCCTGTAGCGGCGACTGCGGCGCCCAAAATATAAATAAAGTCGCGGCGTGTCTCATCAGAAGTCGCGGCGGCGGTGGGAGTTTTGTCACTTATGCGGCCCATAAGAACTCTCCATTATGTTATATCCACAGCTCGTTTTTGCACGCTGCATCTAGCGGGCCGTGAATTTTACCTTTCTCACCTTCGGCACAAAACGGGGCGTCGTCTCAGCATATTGCCGATAGGCGTCGCCAAATTCGGCTTCGGCCTCGCGCTCCTCGCCTAACGCCAGGCGCCAATACATGAAAACAAGCACTGGAAACATCACCAGCGTCAGGAGCGTCGGCCACTGCAACAAGAAACCGAGCATGATCAGTACAAAGCCGACATATTGTGGATGACGAATGCGCGCATAAAGACCGCTCGTCGCCAAACTACTGCTGCGTTGCGCCTTAAACAGCACCGGCCATGCCGACGACAACAGCCAGAATCCCGCAAATAAGAGTGCGATGCTGATGATGTGGAATGGCCCAAAATGCGGATTGCCGCGCCAGCCAAACAACATTTCCAGTAGATGGCCGGAATCATGGGCAAACCAGTTCACGTCCGGGAAACTCGTTTGCAGCCAGCCGGACAAAATATAAATCGTCAGCGGGAACCCATACATCTCGGTAAAAAGCGCGATAATGAATGCGCTGAACGCGCCAAAAGACCGCCAGTCCCTAGCCGATTGCGGTTTGGCGAAGCTGAACGCAAATATGATAAAGATTGCGGCGTTCACAAACACCAGCACCCACAATCCGTAACTTGCAAAATTGGTTTCATCGCCGGTCATTTCTTGTCTCCGCCCCCGCCATGTCCGCCGTGCATAAAGAAGTGCATGCCGATGCACGCAGTCAGAAATGCGAATAGCAAAACATTCCCAGTGAGAAGATGCGCGCGGTGCTCATAGGCCAAGAGCAACCCTGCCGCACCGGCAAACACCACAAAAGCGTTCCAGGCCCGCGACTTTTTCGAGTGGTCTTCATGCTCATGTTCGCCGGACATATTCTAGATCCTCCGTGTGGAGCACTATATAATGCTGACTGCTTCAAACGTGACGCCCTATGCATCACTCCTTCATATATTCCTTATCAACCCCGTTCATACGCGACAGAATGGCGTGTCCCTCGGGCAGGCTGGCTTTCATATGTCAGTGTACGCCTTGCATTCGGCACCATGGGCAATCGCAATCAATATGGTCGCAGCCAGGATGGTTTAGCCGCGCGGCGTAGCGCCAGGCCACACCCGGATAAAGAATACTGTGGAGAAGCGATCCGCCATAGAGCCGGCGCAACCCGCGTCGCGCAGCGCCCGCAGATAGCTTGCTCAGCGCCCATCCGTGTCTTTTGTTCCCTAGGGTTTGAAACACAAACCGATTGACGATACCTGCACGATGAATGGACCGCATACGGCGATTTAACAACGAAGCATAAAATTCACCGCTGATTTTTGCGCGCGCCGCCAAAGCGCCGGAGACCAGCGCATAGCGCATTCCGAACCCGGCAAGCGCATCCTGTAAGCCGGCGCGCTCGCCAACCAGCAATCGCCCGCCGCGCTCCACGCGCGTCATGTGTGACAGCATGCCATAGCCGCCAAAAGGTTTCGGGTCGGTCATTTTTAGGCCAGTGAGGCGTTCGAAATAAGCGATCGCCTCCTTCAAATGCGCGGCGTGGTTCTTGAAGTCGCGAAACATGCACACTGCGAGTGTGCCGACTCCGTTGGCAATCAGCAGATAGGCATAGCCCCATGGCGCTAGCCGGTCATCGAAGCTGACATGACTGGCGTCCGCCATATCGGTTTTGAAAATATACCCCGAAGCGATGGCGTCCGCCCGGCGCGGCCCGGTCGCAACAATCGCGTCAGGCGGCACGCGCTCAACTTTGTCGCCAAAGCGTATTTCTGCACCGGCTTCTCTTGCAGCTTGCATCAGCGCACTATCAAGCGTGTCTGCGCCGGGACCACGGCGGACGAGATAATATAGAGGTTTTTCGTCACGCACTTCATACTTACGCCCGTCGGCGTCATAAGCGGCGCCGGAAAGAATCGGGTGAACCGGGAACTCCGTTGCAATCCCAAGGTCGCGTAGCTCGTCCAGTACGTCGGTTTTAACGCTCCAATTTTCCAGTCCCTGAAAGTCTCCATGAAAGCGCGCGCCTACGCTTTTGTGGCTTTCGCGCACAACAACTTTTTTGCCGGCGCGCGCCAGAACAATGGCGCTTGCAAGACCCGACGGGCCGGCGCCAACAACAGTGATGGGCGCGCTTGAATCCATCATCCGGCCGCTCTTGCCGGAAGGTTATCGTTCTCGGGCTCGGCGTCGATACGCGTAACCGATCTGGACACGCTTGGTTGCAACCAGTCAAACCATGATTGCCGCGGTGGGTGATTGTAAAGCCAGTCAAAAATTTGCTCGCCGGCGCTGTCGCGGGCGATGCGCGCACGTTTAATCCCGGCTTCCACCGCATCGACCGATTGGCGCTCGGCTTGGCGGTATGGATTGTCAGGGTGAATATCAATACGGGTTTTTTTAGCCATCTCCGCGGCGGTCGTCACAATCGCCATGAAAGGATTTAGCTTTTCGGAATACATGTAGCGAGACGTTCGCATCGGGTGCATCCATCTGAGCGCTTCGGCGGTAGTAGGGTTGGCCCATGCGCGGACCCATGGGCTGAAGAAATGTGCATAGATGCTTTCCCCGACCTCGGACACAGTCTTGACGTTTTCAAAGGCCTCTTTTGGATAATCAAAAGAAATATCCTCAACCCTGCGCGGCTCAAAACGAACCGTATACTGGTCCTTGTCGCAATCGGGATCGCCCGTCGGATTATCGATCCGCATTTCATAAAGGCCAGGCTCGAGCGCCTCTATTTTGTCGAGGCTTTCCAGGATCGCGCGATGCTCAAAGCGCGCAACCTTTGCGGAGACAAAAATCCCGAGATGTCCCGCATGCTGATTGATGAGATAGACGATGCGCTGACCGGCGGCCTTCAACGCTTCCGTCGTTTTATAGACAACCGGAAGCCAGCCAAGAGCCTGATGCGGCGGCGTAATGTTGTCACCAAAGGATGCGAAGATAACCAGCGGGCTCTGGATTTTCTTCAAATCAACGACGCAACCATCGCAGAGCTCAACCAACCCTTGCTCAAGCTGATTGCCGATAAACAGGTTTTCGACAATAGCGAGAATTTCCTCCCGGCTCAAACGATAAAACCCGCCCCACCATCTCTCAAACTCTAAAAAGCGGTCCCTCTCCTCGTCAACATCGAGATAGAGGTCGGCGTATTTGCGCCAGATTGCTGATTCTGGTTTGAGGTTTTCAAAATTTTGGACGAGCCAGGCGCCGTCAAAGACGCCTGCACCCATATCGCCGAGAAAATGCGTTATCCATGAACCGCCGAGCAGCCCGCCAGCCAGCCGCATCGGATTGGCGCCCGGCTCGCCCGCCCAATAAGACAGCGGCGAGCCGTTCATCACCACCGGACCGGAAGCCCCGTCGCAATCCGCCGCCAGCAGCGCCGCCGCCCAACCGCCCTGGCAATTGCCATAGAGGATTGGCGCCTTGCCGCCATGCAAAGCCTTTATCGTATCAACAAACCTCCGCAACGAAAGCATGACGTCCGCCAAAGTCTGACCCGGCACGGGGTCAGGCGCGAAGACTACGAAATAGACCGGGTAACCTTCATGTAAAGCGATGCCGACTTCAGAGTCGCGTTTGAAACCGCCAATGCCTGCCCCATGACCAGCGCGCGGTTCGATAATCATCACCGGCGGCTTTTCAAGATCAAGACACTCATCGATGCAGACGTCATCAACTTCGAGGATTTTCAGGAGCTTGTAATTTGTCGGCGGATCAAACGCCGCTGCATCGGCGATTTCCTCATATTTAAATTTCAACAGCGGCGGCAACCCCTTGCATTCATGCTCCAGCATGTTGTCCGCGCGCTGGCGCAGCGTATCCAGGAACAACACATTGCGCTGCGCGGCATCGACCAGATAATCGGCAAGCGTTGTCATGCTTTGCATGTCGGCCTGTGGCGCAGGTTTGACAGTCTTGTCCACTACCGTCGGGCGGTCCGAGGCCGCCATCAATTTTTGCGAAGACTTCATTGAATCGCTTCGTTGTACAGGTTTCGCAAATACTCCGCCATCATCTGGCATGATCGTAGTCCTTATTCATCGTCAATGATTAGACAGCGACAACACTGTCCGGCTTATTTCGACGCATGCTCGCTAGAGCCATGATGCGTCGCCTTGTCTACCGAGCTGGCGGCGGCCCCGGCCACATGCTCCATCGCCTCGCAACAACACCCTGAGACCGTTTCAGCAACTGCGGAGACATGGTCTACGGACCGCTCCATGATTTCACGATATAAATCGCTTTGCCGCGCAAGACGCGCATTGGGGTCCGCCTCTCTATAGGCGGAAACGGCGTTCTGCATCGCCTCGACATTTGCTTTTAAAAACGCGGTCTGTTGTGACGCTAACTCCTGCGCGGTGCGCACAAACACTCGGGAAATATCGTTCAGGGTTTTCACTCTATTCATTTGCGCACCAGCTACATCCGGCCACGCCCAACCCGGCGGCTCAGGTGTTTCAGATATGTTGCCTTTTGCGGTTCCGGCTTTCGCCGTCGTTGCCGTCGAGGTTCGTTTGTCGGTCATCATTTCCTCCATTGAGGGCGGTTAGCGGCGGCATTGCGAGCGGGCGCAACCGGGCCGCCCAGTGATCCCATCGCGATTTCGACAAGCGTTCGACGGTCATGTGTGTCTGCCTTATCGACCATGCCAAAACCTACCCGGAAAGGCCCGTTATCTGGTTCGAAAAAATACCGGAGACGCAACATATGCTATTGCCGTCGCATAGTGCCGCCGTCGTATAATCATACATACGCTGCGCACGCCCCGGACCCTCAAATCTCATACGATATCGGGTGCGACAGCGCGCCGCATTCTCGACCCCCTAATGCGAGAGGGGCGCCGTCGTCATATACGTAGTATGTATGCAAACTTGTTCTGCGTGCTTTTTCCATATGAAGGAGACAGCCATGACGCTTTGGAAATCTATTCTGCACAACAAACTCACGCACGCCGTGACAACAGGCGCGTTGGAGCTCACCTATCCCGACGGTGTGACCGAGCGCTATGGCGAGGCTGCGGCCGGTCCTGTGCAAGCCCGGTTAAGGCATAATAAATGGGTGCGCCGCTTGGTTCTTGATCCCGAGCTCGCCTTGGGCGAGGCCTACATGGACGGAGGGCTACAGATCGAGGGCGACAAATTATACGCCCTGCTCGATTTAATCTGGGGAAACATATTGTCAAAGAAGCATGGCGTCGCCCTGCCCGGTTTCATGCGCCGAGCCTTACGCCGGCTGGCGCAGTTTTATCCGGCGGGCCTCGCGAAAAAGTACGTCGCCCATCATTACGATGTCGGCAATGATCTCTATCGGCTTTTCCTTGATGACGATCTGCAATATTCCTGCGCCTATTTTGAACACCCCAACCTCTCGCTGGAAGACGCACAGAAAGCGAAAAAAGATCTGATCGCCAAAAAGCTTCTCATCAAACCGCATCACTCGGTTCTGGAAATCGGCAGCGGCTGGGGCGGGCTTGGCATTTCTCTTGCTGAAGAGGCAGGCGCTGAAGTCACCAGCGTTACCTTGTCGGAAGAACAGCTCCGTGTCGCACGCATGCGCGCCAGCGCCAAAGAATTATCTGACCAGGCGCAATTTCAGCTACAGGATTATCGCGCAACAAAAGGCAGCTATGATCGCATCGTCTCTGTTGGTATGTTTGAACATGTCGGCGTGCCGCATTTTCAAACCTATTTCGATCATGTCGCACAGCTCCTAAACGAAGACGGCGTCGCGCTTATTCATACTATTGGTCGCCCCCATGGCCCCGGCGCCACAGACGCCTGGACTGCAAAACACATCTTCCCGGGCGGATATATCCCGGCGCTGTCCGAAATTATGCCGGCGATTGAACGCGCAGGCTTAGTTTTGACGGATTTGGAAGTGTGGCGGTTGCACTACGCAGAGACTTTGCGGGAATGGCGCCGCCGATTCAAGGCGAATGCTGAGAAAATCACCCGAAAATATGACGCGCGCTTTATTCGGATGTGGA
>JAJFFZ010000091.1 GCA_021776395.1 Hyphococcus sp.
GGGCTCGACTATGACGAGACGGTGAACCAGTCCGACCGGTTTGACCGCTATGACGCTGCGCGCGACAAGTTGGTCGCCGAGGGCCTGCTTTATCCTTGTTATGAGACCGCCGACGAGCTTGACCGCAAGCGTAAGCTACAGCGCGCGCGCAGTCTGCCGCCAGTTTATGATCGCGCCGCTCTGTCACTCAGCGAAGCGGAGCGCCAAGCCCTTGAGGCGGAAGGGCGCCGCCCGCATTGGCGGTTCAAGCTGTCGCACGCGCCAACGGTGTGGACGGATTTAATCCGTGGGGAGACCAGCGTCGATACCGCCAGCGTTTCCGACCCGGTGCTGATCCGCGAAGACGGGATGTATCTCTACACATTGCCGAGTTGCGTTGACGATATCGACCTTGGCGTCACCCATGTGATGCGCGGCGAGGACCATGTCACCAATACCGGCGTGCAAATTGAAATATTCAAAGCCCTTGGCGGCGAGCCGCCAGCCTTTGCGCATCACTCGCTGTTGGTCGGCGCCGATGGAAGCAACCTGTCGAAACGTCTCGGCTCACTGTCCATTGAGGCGATGCGCGATAACGGGCTTGAGCCGGCGGCGATCACCAGCCTGCTCGCCAAGCTCGGCACTGCCGATCCGGTGGAGCCGGCGCGCGACCTTGCCGCGCTGGCGCAAAGTTTTGACTTTGACCGCATCGGCCGGGCTCCGGCGCGGTTTGACGAAGCCGAGCTTGAGGCGCTCAACGCCAAGCTGCTGCACGAAACGCCGTTCAGCGATGTTGAGGCGCGTCTTAGCGATATGGGCGTTAATGAGGCCATCTGGAATGCGGCGCGCGGCAACATCACCCGGCTCAGCGACGTCGCCCATTGGGTGACGGTCATCAGCGGAGAGATTGATCCGGTGATTGAAGATAAGGCGCTTACGGATGAAGCGGCAAATCTGATTGAGAGCGACCGCAATGACGAAAGCTGGACAGCCCTCACCAATGCGCTGAAAGAAAAAACCGGCGCCAAGGGGCGTAAACTATTTATGCCCCTGCGCCTTGCTTTGACCGGTGAGGCGCGCGGCCCGGAAATGGCCGCGTTGTTTCCGCTTATCGGCGCAGAAAAAGCGCGCGCCCGCTTTCGCGGCGAGCGCGCCTGACTTTTTGCGTGGGAATTAAGCTTTTGCGCGCAGCAATTGGTGCTCAGCGGCGGGAAACACCTCTTCGACGCTGGAAACGAAAACCGTATCGTTCAACAGCTCCTTGTCGGCAAAGCCCTGGGATACAACATGTTCGAACAGTTGTTGCAGCGGCGTCCAGAAGCCGTTGAGGTTGAGGACGATAATTGGCTTGCGGTGAAGCGCGAGCCGCGCCCAGGACAGGACTTCGATCAATTCTTCCAGCGTGCCGATGCCGCCGGGCAGCGTCAAAATCGCGTCAGATTCCTCAAACATCAGCATTTTGCGCTCATGCATAGTGTCGACGATTTTATGATCGACGCCCTCCAGGATGCCCTCAAGCTCGACCAGAAAATCCGGAATGACGCCGAAAACATCGCCGCCAGCGTCGCGCGCAGCGCCTGCCGTTGCGCCCATCAGGCCCATTTTGCCGCCGCCATAGACAATCCGGCAGCCGCGACGGGCCGCCTCTTTTCCGACTGCAATGGCTGCTTCTTCAAAGGCGGGGTCTTTTCCCGGCCGGGACCCGCAGTAAACACATAATGATTTCATAACTTTGTACGTTTCTTGTTGTTGGCTGGGCATTGTACGCAGATTTTCTTTTGGGTAAAGTAAATTCGGGTTCGTGACGATTTTATGAAGGAGCGGCGTCTTATGCGTGAGGTCAGCATTGTCCTCTTAATGATTGTTCTCGGGTTCATTGGGTATAAGGAGGTGGAGCGGTTCAAAATTATTGATGACGCCGAACCGGACGCGGTGGCGCGGGATGCTGATGCGACTGATGAAGATGGCGCCGCTGCAAAAGAACCAGCGTTGCCGAGCTTCGACATTGTTTATGTCACTCGCAGCGGTTACGCGACGATTGCCGGGCGCGCCAAGCCGGGAGCTACTGTAAACCTCTACGCCAATGGCGAAGACTTGGCCGAGACCGTCGCGGAAGCCGACGGTTCGTGGGCGTTAGCGACCGATACGCCGCTGGCGTCAGGCCCGGTCGAGCTTAGCCTGTCGATGACCGCCAAAGACGGGCTGACCATCCGCTCCGACGAGACGGTGTTGATTTACGTGCCGGAACGCGAGGGCGATCGGCCGCTGGTGTTGCGCACAACGCCGGGCGGCGCGACGCAAGTTTTGCAAGACCCGCGCGAGACGCCGGAAGGGCTCGGCCCGCTCAGCCTTGACGTTATCGACTATGACGATAGCGGTGCAGTGATTTTTTCCGGACGCGCCGAGCCCAATCGCATGGTGCAGCTGTTCATCAATCGCCGCATGCTGGGGCAGACGCCGTCGTCGGAAGCGGGACGCTGGACGCTGGCGCCGGAAGGCCAGATTGCGCCCGGCGTTTATCAATTGCTGGTCATTCAGCTCGACGAGAACGGCCGGCCGATCTATGCGATCGAACTGCCGTTTGAACGCGCCAGTCCGCATCAGATCCAGCTGCGCGATGGCAAAGTCGTGGTCCAGCCGGGCAACAGCCTGTGGCGCATCGCCCGGCGCGCTTATGGCCGCGGCGCGCAATACACCATCATCTATCAGGCCAATGCCGACCAGATCCGCGATCCGGACCTGATTTATCCCGGCCAGATTTTTGAGGTGCCGGATTCCGGCGTACCAGATTCTGACGCGCCGGATGTGCAAGAGACTGAGCCCAGCGAATAGGCGCTATTCAGCGGCGCGCTTATAATCGACGTCGAGCGGCGGCGCATCGCTGGGGTGGTCGGGCCCGATGCGACGGCCGGTCAGCCTGTTGAACAGGCGCATGACAATTCTGGCGGAGGCGGGAATGCGTTTGCGCAAAACCGTCGGCGCGGCGAGCATGACCGGCGTTAAAATCAGGGTCAGCATGGTTGAAAAGGCGAGGCCGAACACCACTGCTGAAGATAACAGCACCCACCAGTCCGACGTTGTCGAGCCGTGCGAGATTGTCCCGGAAGCGAAGTTGACGGTGATTTCAAACACCATCGGCAATAGCCCGAGAATGGTGGTGACAGTGGTCAGCAACACCGGGCGCACCCGCTGCGCGGCGGTGCGGATAACCGCGTTTTCAACGGAAAGACCCTTGCGGCGCAAATATTGATAAGTATCGATAAGGACAATGTTATTGTTCACGACAATCCCCGCCAGCGCGACAATCCCCGTCCCGGTCATGATGATGCTGATATATTGCCCTGAAAGGGCAATTCCCAGCAATACGCCGAACACTGACAATATAACTGATGAAAGCGTCAGCGCGGCGTGGTAAAAACTGTTAAATTCAAGCAGCAGAATCATCGCAATCATAAATAGAGCCGCCGCCATCGCGCCTTGAAAAAACTTTGCCGCATCCACGGTGTCTTCGTCGGCGCCGCGCATGATCCAACTGACGTCCTCTCCCAATGCGCCCGAAGACAGCCATGTTTTCATATTGGCGATCGCCAGGCCCTGGCTCACTTCATGGCCTTCCACACGGGTATTGCCGTTGGCTTTTACCTCGATGATGCGCCGGCCATCGCGGCGGACGATGCGGTCAACTTGCGGTCGCGCGGAGCGGATGACAAAATTCGACAGCGGCACCGAGCCTCTCGGCGTTTGAATCCGCACCTCGTCCAACGCGAAAATATTGCGATATTCTTTCGGGTACCGGATGCGGATATCGATTTCATCGTCGGCGTCGTCGGGGCGGTATTTGTCGAGTAAGAGCCCGTCAGTGACGAACTGAAGCACACCGCCGGCCTGTTGCACTGAAAGCCCATAACGACCGGCGAGCTCGCGATCGACCTCAACCGACCACTCGATGCCGGGCAGGGGAAGCGTGTCTTCCTGGTCCATATAGGCGGGCACGTCCTGTCCGTTTACGGTAAGGCTCGCCGTGTCGGCGTAGGCGCGCACTTTTTTGGCGGCGCGTACCATGGCGTCAAAATCGACTGAGCTGATTTCCACCTGAACGTCTTTGCCGACGGGCGGGCCGCTTTCGCGCTGGCGCACCTCGACGATGACGCCGGGCACGTCCTGAACCAGATCGCGCAATTGTTCTAAGATGATATTGGAGTGCTCACGCTCGGTATAGCCAATCAGGTCGACCCCGACCTGGCCGATGGTCTCTGACGGCACATCGCGGTTGCGCCCGAGCGCCGGTCCGGTTTGCAAATAAAGATGCTCAATCGCCGGATGGTCCTCAATGCGTGCGGAGACTTCTTTGACGATTTCAATTTTCTGCTGCTCCGACATATTGCCGCGGCCGAGCACCAGAAGATTGAGCTGCTCGTCGTCGCTGCGAATAAAAAATTCTACGTCCGGCGCCGCGCGGATAAATAAGGCCAGGCAAATAGACACCAGGATGCCGGCCGCCAGCAGCACCAGCAAAGGGCGGCGCACCAGCCGGGTCAAAAAGCGGGCATAGACCGCAACCGGCCCGTCAAGCGTGGTTGGATCCACTTCATCGACCAGCAGCTGTTTGGTCGGCGCGTCAGATTTTCCTTTAATGTTGAATTTCTTTTTCAGCCACACCGGCAGCCCTAACAACCCGCCCAGCACCGGCAGAAAGATCAGCGCGACGACGAGCGAAGACAACAGCACGAAAATCAGCGTTAACGGCAAAAACTTCATGAATTCGCCAGGCAGCGATTGCCAGAACAAGAACGGGATGAAGGCGGCCAGCGTCGTCGCCGTTGAGGTGACGACCGGCCAGAACATGCGTTTGGACGCCTCGGCGTATGCGACGCGACGCGGCGAGCCCTCCGCCATGAGCCTGTCGGCATATTCGACAATCACTATCGCCCCGTCGACCAACATCCCGACTGACAAGATCAGCCCGAACATCACCATCATGTTGAGTGTGTAGCCAAACACCGTCAGCAACAAAAAACTGATCAGGAAAGAGGTCGGGATCGCTACCCCGACCATGACCGCTGAACGCATGCCGAGGGCGGCGACGATAACGATCATGACCAGCAAGATTGCGGTCACAATCGAAGAGGTCAGGCCTTGCAGGTTGTCCTTCACGGTTACCGATTGGTCGCTCAGAAATTCATAGCGGATGGTTGTTGGCCACAATGCGGCTTCACGTTGCACAATCGCGCGCGCTTGTTCGATGGTCTCGACGATATTGGCCCCGGCGCGTTTGGATATTTCAACGCCAATCGCCGGTTGGCCGTTGAACAGAGCATAACCGTCGCGGTCTTTAAACGTCCTGCGCACCTCGCCGAGATCGCCGATAGTCACGACATTATCGCCATTGACGCGCACCGGTATAGACATCAGATCGGCGGCGTTTTTGATTAACCCGGGCGCTTTGATCGCGAACCGGCCATCGGCGAGGTTGATCGAACCGGCGGTGACCAGCTGGTTGTTGGCGCCAACGGCGTTGATTACCTCAACCTCGGTGAGATTGAATGATTCCAGGACTTTAGGATCGATGATAACCTCGAGCAGCTCTTCGCGCGCGCCGGTGAGGCGCGCATCAAGCACGCCCGAGATGCTGTCGAGATGGTCTTGCAGCGCTTTAGCGGTCTGATACACCGCGCGTTCCGGCGCGTCGCCAAAAAGCATGACGGTTAAAATTGGGAACTCGTTTTGCAGATTAAACTCGGTGACAACCGGTTCTTCCGCATTCGACGGATATTCCGCCTTTGCCCGATCGACCGCTTCGCGCACATCAAGAACGGCCTGGTCGACATCAACTGTGGTTAGAAATTCGAGGATAATCTGCGCCGCGCCATCAAAGGCCAGCGAGTCCATTTGCTTCAGGCCCTCAATGCTTTGAAATTCCAGCTCGGTCGGGCGGATCAGCAACCGCTCTCCGTCTTCCGGCGACACCCCTGGCAGCGGTAGCGTCACCAGTATGAACGGCGCCGGAATATCCGGTTCTGCCTCGCGCGGTATGGTGTTGAAGGAATTGACGCCGAAAATGATCATCACGATCAGCGCCGTCATGACGACGCGCGTATGCGAGAACGCAGCGTC
>JAJFFZ010000092.1 GCA_021776395.1 Hyphococcus sp.
GGGGTATAAAGACAAAATGCCGTGGGCGGTGTCATTTTCCTATGGCCGCGCCTTGCAGGCCGCGCCCTTGAAAGCATGGAGCGGCAAGGCGGAAAACGTCGCCGCCGCGCAAGCCGCGTTTGCGCACCGCGCTAAGATGAACAGCCTCGCCCAACTTGGTGAGTGGTCCGAAGGGCTGGAAAACGCGGGTTAGGATTAGGCGAGGCGTTCGCCCCGTCTGATAAGATTTACATCACTCTAAGGAGCGCCCCCCTCCGTCAGCTTCGCTGACACCTCCCCCGTTTTCACGGAGGAGGAATTAGGTTGTACTTGAGGCAAGGTCCTTCTTCCCCCGTTTACGGGGGAAGTGACCGCGAAGCGGTCGAAGGGGGTTCTTGCCCACAAAATAAGAAATCTACTCAAGTTTGAGGACGCTCTTATACGTCCAAAACGGCTAGTTTTTGTCACGCATCCCCCCTCAGAAAAATGTCATCCACAGGCCTTGTAATTTCCCGGCCCAGCGGCGACATTAAGCGAAGTAAACTACTCAGTGTAATGCTATCCGGTAACATGAGGAAGTGAGCCCGCTATGCCTGACCCGACCGCGCCTGTAGAAGAAGTTCCGGCCGATAAAATCGAGTGGATCGCGGGATTTCCAACCCCGCCAACGCCGCCAAGCCGGCCGCTTCATGCGCTGGTTTCGGTGTTTCGGCTGGTGCGCAACAAGGAAGACACGCGCCAGGTATTTGAAATCGTACAGGCATTGTCCGGCGGAGCGCCAAAACGATTATTCGCCAGATTTGTCGCCACGCCCTATGGCCGGCGCGTCATAACCCAGCCGGTCAGGTTGGAAAATATTCTAAGCGACCACGAAGCGTTGCGCGCGCTTCCAGAAGGCAGCCTTGGCCGCGTCTATCTCGACTTCATGGAAGGCGAGAACCTGACCGCGGAAGGGCTGATTGATGCGGCCAACGAGGCCGGCATAGATTTTCGCGGCGAGACGCAATTTGAAGACTATCGCCGTTTGTTCCTCCATCTAGATGTCAGCCATGACCTCTGGCATGTGCTGTCCGGTTATGGCCGCGATGCTTTGGGCGAGCTTTGCAATCTTATCTTCAGCCGTGCCCATACCCGCACGCGCGGCTTCGGCTTCATCGTCTTTATTGGCGCCATTGCGCAAAAGCTCGAACAACCCTCAGCGCCAGTGTTAAAAGCGCTCGCCGAAGCACGCCGTAATGTACGTGGAACGCAGTGGGTGCCGGAATTTGACGTTGAAGAAATGTTGCCGCTACAGCTTGCCGAAGTCCGCCGCCGGATGAATATCGCCGAGCCGGTATTTTATAATGCGATCCCGGATGAGGTGAAAGACAGCCTGCTCAAGCCGAAAGTCAAACACACCCAGAGCGAGCGCGAAAGCCTGCACAGTCCGGAACCAGCGCTGTAATTTATGTCGCCGCCTGGAAGGGGTTGCATCCTCGCATTTCGTCGCTCCCTAGATTATAGATCTCGCCCATGAGCGAGCCCTGCCAACTTTATCTCATTACCCCGCCGCAAATCGCCGACCTTACGCAATTTGCGGACCGGCTGACCGCAGCGCTGGATGCGGGCGCCATCGCCAGCATCCAGTTGCGGCTGAAAGACAAAGACGGCGGCGCGCCGGCGGATGCGGACGTGCTGGCGGCGGCCGATGCGCTGTTGCCGGTGGCGCGTGAATTTGATGCAGCGTTTCTGATCAATGACCGGCCAGACCTTGCGCTCAAAGCTGGCGCCGACGGTGTTCATATCGGCCAGTCCGATGCGCCTTTTGAAGCCGCGCGCGCGCTGCTCGGCGACGACGCGGTGATTGGCGTTACCTGTCACAATTCGAAGCATCTGGGCCTCATCGCTGGTGAGGCGGGGGCCGATTATGTCGCCTTTGGCGCCTTCTTTCCGACCAAGACGAAAATCGCAGCGGCGACGGCCGATATAGACATTCTCCAATGGTGGGCGTTCGCCACCACCACGCCGAGCGTTGCGATAGGCGGGATCACGCCGCAAAATTGTGCGCCATTGGTTGCCGCCGGGGCTGATTTTCTCGCCGTGTTGTCGGCGGTGTGGGACGCGGATGATGGCCCCGCCGTCGCAGTGAAGGCCTTTCATACGGCCATCGCGGCGGCTTAACCATATCGGGTAACCCAATCGGAACGATCTTTGCACCACTCTCATAGCCGTTGTTCGAAACGGCGGTGAGATTAGGGATCGAAGCGCAATGAAACTCAACTGGATCGTTATTATCGGCGGTGTCCTGCTGGTTGCGGCGACGTTTTCTGCGGCGTTTCTGGAAGGCGCCAATGCGGCCGCCGATGCGGCTGCAAAAACCGCAATGACCTCGCCACAAGTGGCGGCACGCTAGCGCGGCTCGCCGAAACGGCGTAACCTATCGTTACGCATGCAACGCCCGCTTACATATTCATTTCTTGCTCTATTCGCGCTCACCACTTTTGCCTGGGCGGCGGAGGATAATGTTGCGGCGGTGAGCGCCGCGTTTCAGCATTTGAAGGCGGATGAGTTCGCCCAGTCGCGCCAGATTGCCGCGCCGTTGGCCGAGGCTGGCGACGCGGATGCGCAGCACTTGCTCGGGTACATCTATGAAAACGGGCTTGGCGTGCCGCGCGATATGGCGCGGGCGCTGGCTTATTACAGCAAGGCCGCCAATCAGGGCCAGGCGGATTCGCAATATGCGCTTGGCGATCTGGCGTTCACCGGCGACGGCGTCAAACGCAATCTTGAGCGCGCCGCCGGCTGGTACAAGCTCGCCGCCGCGCGCAGCCATGCCGGCGCCAAAGCCCAGCTTGGCGTGATGCATGCGCAGGGACTTTATTTTCCAAAAGACATCAACAAAGCGATTGGCTATTTTGAACAAGCCGCAGAAGCGGGCGATGCGGACGCGCAATATAATCTTGGCGCCATCTATCTAACCGGCGAGGGCAAGCCGCAGGATTATGTGATGGCGGCGGGCCTGTTTGAACAGGCGGCGATGCAGGGCCACGCGCTGTCGCAATTTAACCTGGCGCTGCTTTATGATTCAGACCTGCTGGGCGCGCCGAAGCTTGAAAAAACCGCCCGCTGGATGCGCGCGGCAGCAGGCCAAGGCATGCCGGATGCGATGGTGGCGATGGGCCTCTTAACCCATGAAGGCCGCGCCGGCGCCGGCGAGGAGCTTGCCGCGGACTGGTTCGAGCGCGCCGCCAAGGCCGGCAATGGGCAAGGCCAGTTCCTTTATGCTGTGGCGCTCAGCGAAGGCGATGGCCGGGCGAAAGATCCGCGCCAGGCGCTGGTCTGGGTGGAGCGGGCGCTGGCGAATGAGGCGCTGAACGATGATATCGCGCCGGGCGCCCGGGCGCTGCAACAGCGGTTGAAAGCCCAGTCGTCAAACTGAAAAGCCTGAGGCGCACAAAAGTTTCCGTTTCGTTCTCGTGCGAACGCCCTATGCTGGGACGATGAACCAGGTGATTCGCATTTTTGGGATTGATCCCGGCTCCGCGGCGACCGGCTGGGGGGTGATCGACTGCGCCGGCCCGCGGCTGTCTTATGCGGCGTCGGGCGTCATCCGGCCCAAGCGCGGGGCGGCCCATGCGCAAAAGCTCAGCGATATTTTCACTGCCTTGCAGGCGCTGATTGACGAGCACGCGCCCCATGAGGCGGCGGTTGAGGAGACTTTCGTGAACGCCAGCCCGCGCGATGCGCTGGTGCTGGGCCAGGCGCGCGGCGTGGCGCTGTTGGCGCCGGCGCTGGGCGGTTTGTCGGTGGCGGAATATGCCGCCAATTCGGTGAAAAAATCGGTGGTCGGGCGCGGCCATGCGGACAAGCGACAGGTGATGGCGATGGTGAAGGTGTTGCTGCCCACATGCGGCGACCTTGCCGCTGATGAGGCCGACGCGCTGGCGGTTGCGATTTGTCATGCGCATCACGCCCCACTGCAAAAAATAAGCATGAGAAGGCTGGAGGCGGCGTCATGATCGGCAGGCTCAAAGGAACAGTTATTGCGGTTGGCGAGGACACCGTGCTGATCGATGTCATGGGCGTCGGCTATGAGGCTTACGCCGCATCGCGCACATTGCAACGCCTGGCGGTGGGTGAGGCGGCGACGCTCTCTATAGAGACGATTGTGCGCGAGGATATGATCCGGCTTTATGGCTTTGAAAGTGAAGCCGAGCGGCAATGTTTTCGCTTGTTGCAAACCGTGCAGGGCGTCGGCGCCAAACATGCGCTGGCCATGTTGCAGATTTTGCGCCCGGACGAGCTTTATGATGCGGTGGCGGCGCAGGATGTGACGGCGATTTCGCGCGCCCATGGCGTCGGCAAGAAAATCG
>JAJFFZ010000093.1 GCA_021776395.1 Hyphococcus sp.
GAGCTTGCGCTGCATTGCGATTTTATTTTAACGACGGCGGATACGAAATTCGGCGACACCCATGCGGAGTGGGGCCTGCGCCCAAGCTGGGGCATGAGCCAGAACCTCGCCCGCGCCGTTGGCGTGCGCCGCGCGCGCGAGCTTTCCTTCACCGCTGCTACGTTTACCGGCGAAGATGCATCGCGCTGGGGGCTTGCAAATGCAGCTTTCGCCGACAAGGAAACGCTCGATCGGGAAACGCAAGCCCGCGCCGAGGCGATTGCCGCCAATAGCCGCGGCGCCGTATGTGCGTATAAAGACCTATACCGTCTGCATGAAGAAAGCCGGCCGCTTGAAGATGTGCTGGACGAGGAAGTGGCGCGTGAATACCCAGAAATCACCGACACGCAGGATCGCTTGAAAGGATTTGGACGGTGAGCGCTACAGAAACAAAAATTCGCCCGCGCATTCTAGTGGACATCGTCTCCGATCCGGTTTGCCCCTGGTGTTATGTTGGCCTGAAGGCGTTTCAGCGCGCGCGCGACATGATTAGCGAAGATTTTCAAGTACTGCCGCGCATTCGCGCCTATCAGCTCAACCCCGACACGCCCATGGAGGGTGTTGATCGCGAGGCCTATTACGCGAAAAAATTTCCCGACACCGCGCAGCGTGAACAAATGGTGCTGACGCTGAAAGCCGCTGCCGCCGGGGCCGGTTTTAAATTCGACCCGCTAATTCCAAAACATCTGCCCAATACGAGAAAAGCCCACCAGCTTATCCGCCTGGCGCATTTCGACGGCGCGCAGGAACGCCTTGCGGAAAAGCTCTATAGCGCATTTTGGGATGACGGCGCCGATATTGGCGATGAGGAAACGCTGGTGGCGATTGCCGAGGCCGCGGGGCTCGATCCTGACAACGCCAAAGGCGACTTCGCTAACCCCAAAAGCGCCAATGAAGTCCTCGCTGAGGCGGCGGCCTTTCGCCAGGCCGGCGTTACCGGCGTGCCGACTTATATAGTCAATGAGCGCACCGGCTTTTCCGGCGCGATGCCTCCGGTCCGTCTCGCCGAAGCCTTAAAACAAGCCGCCGCCAAGACGCCAGGCTCCGGGTGAGGCCATTAGGAAAATAAAAAACATCGCGCGCTATAAACTGCCAATGATGCGGATTTTTATTTTTCTTCTCTTCGCTATGACCGCCTGTGCGCCGTCTGATTCTTCGGCCAGCCCGGCCGTTAATGCCAAGGACGTCAAGCTCGCGATTGCGACTGCGCGCGACGGCGACATCGTGACCATCGTTGCGGGGCGTTACGATATCGGCGAGATAAAAATCCGCCGTAATCTGACAATCATCGGTACAGGCAAGGTTGTTTTATATTCATCAGCCCCGGTTGAAAAAGGCTTGTTCAATTCAATGCCTGGCGTTTCCCTGCGGGTTGAAAACATTACCTTCAAGGGCGCACGCTCGCCCGACCACAATGGCGCCGGCATTCGTCATGATGGGGAGCATCTGACCGTCATCGGCAGCACATTTGAAGATAATGAAAACGGCATCCTCGCCACCGGCGCCGCAACCGGGCGCATTGCTATTTATAGTTCAAGTTTCATCGGCAACGGCTATGGCGACGGCTACTCGCACGGCATCTACATCTCCAGCGGCGCCGTGCTTGAGGTTTACGCGGCGAAATTTTCCGGCACAAAAATCGGCCATCACATAAAGTCGCTAGCGGCGCGAACTGATATCCGGCTTTCCATCCTTGATGATGCGGACGGGCGTTCAAGCTACGCCGTCGATGTCTCAAAAGGCGGCGACGTAACCATTCGCGACAACACCATCATACAAGCAGCCGACGGCGATAATGCAGCGATAATAAATTACGACCTTAGCCGCGGCGGTAAAGCGACAGGATTGGCGATCATCAATAATCGCATCATCAATCGTCACCCAAACGGCGTGTTGCTCCGAAACGCCGCGCCGATAACACCTGAGCTTACGGGCAATACAATAATCAATGAGGGCCGCGGAAAGCTCACCGCGCCTTGAGTTTATCGCCCGGCGCCTTAAAGCCGTGAGGTTTCAATAATTTTTCCGGCGCCTCTGCCCAGCAGGTCCAGCCCGGCGGCGCGGCCAAGTTCGCGTGGGCGGGTCGCCTCGCCTTCTCCGCGATACTCAATTATCTCCCGGCCGTCTTCACTCATCACCGCCGCATGTAGCACCAGCCGGTCGCCGTTAAGTATCGCAAGCCCGGCAATTGGCGCATTGCAGTGCCCGTTCAGCACCCAAAGCAATTCCCGCTCCGCCAAGGCGACGCAACGCGCATCCGCATCGTCGATCAGCTCAAGTTGCTCGCGGGTTTTCCAATCATCACGGCGGCACTCAACGGCGACAATGCCCTGTCCGACAGCACAAAGCATTTCATCGGCAGAGAAGACATGGGCGATGCGGTCGGCAAAACCAACCCGCTCCAACCCGCATTTGGCCATCACCAGCGCATCAGCTGGGCCAACCTCGCCGCCATCAGGCAGCTTTTGCATGACGCGCTCATGAAGCTTTCGAATGCGCGTATCGGCGGCGCCGCGATAGTGAATAATTTCCGCCTGCGGATAATGCCGGCGAAGATAAGCCGCCCGGCGCACGGAGTTGGTGCCGATTTTCATGCCCGCCGCTTTTGTGCGGATAAAATCATCCGGGCGATGATCCTCGCGCAGAACCAGAGCATCCTCGAACGGCTCGCGCTTAAGGTAAGCGGCGATAACCAGTCCGGGCGTTTCTTCATCGCCGGGCATGTCCTTCAAAGAGTGCATCGCCGCCTCGAGCGAGCCGTCGCGCAGCGCATCGCGAATCTCCCCGACAAAAGCCCCGCCTTTGCCGCCGTGTCGCGCAAGCTTCGACACCTGATCGCGATCACCGCGCGGCGCAAAGCGT
>JAJFFZ010000094.1 GCA_021776395.1 Hyphococcus sp.
GCAGTATAGGGCCGCTGGAATCGGTGAGGATGAAATTTAATATATTAAATTTCATCCTCACGGTCCGGAATGGCCTTATAATGAGCGGTGGGCGCAGTGGACTTCGTCATCCCGTGTGCCGCGCGGCCCCGCGCGCGAATGCGCGCAATTTATAATTCGCCCGCCTTCGCGGTCGGTGTGACGCGCTGCTAGCACGGGGTCGCTATCGACATGCTCCACCTCCTGCGACAGATCCCGGACCAGCACAGCGGTGTTTCACCCGCAGCCGCAAGAAAACTCCTGACCATAATCAACGCCAAAATCCGAGATCAAATCATCCTCAAACAACAGAGTTGTTGACGACGGCGCTGTTGATTTTTGGCAGCCCACGATATATTGGCGGCGCCCCACTACCTAAGGTGGATGTCATGACCAAATATAGCAACACACAAGACCTCCCATGCTTTCGAGGTAATGTCGAAACGGCGTAAAGGCTTCCCGTCCGAGACCAATGTCAAACGGGGTTATCGTACAATCAAAAACGGTGAAATCGAGCTGAATGAAAAGCTCGGCCGTAACGATCCGTGCCCATGCGGATCAGGACGCAGATTTCAAGAAATGCTGTATGAAGTCGGGCCGCTTTGACGGCGCCGAGCGTGGAGAGTATTTTTAGATAGGCTCACCCCCATCGACCGCTTCGCGGCCATTTCCCCCGTAAACGGGGGAAGAAAGACCTTGCGGCGAACGCAACTTAATTCCTCCTCCGTTTACGGGGGGTCAAAAGTATACTTTTGACGGCAGCGAAGCTGACGGAGGGGGCAAACCGCACACTCGTTTTTCATTAAACGGAACACCAGTGCATCGCATCCGGGGTGACGAATATCTACACCTTATGCTTCGGTTTCGCCCGGGTGCGCCAGGGCTCGGATATGTCCGACATATAGGCGTTGATGCTTTCCACCTCGAGGCGCACCGCACCGCCGCCGGCAAAATCCAGCATGATCGCGCCGGCGGCGTCCTCGCCCGGTTCAAACCGGATCGCCAACAGCTCCACCACGGCGTCTTTCGCGTCATTGCGCAAGTTTTGATATTTCACCGCTATCACATCATCAAAGTGAACCCCGGCGCGGACCCGTGCGAACGGACCGGCGCGGCGGGCGCCGACGCATTCCCAGACAAAGCGGTTAGCGACAAACGCAAACCGGCGGTTGTCCGGCACATAGGCAAAATCGCCGAGCTTGGCGACCGCGTCCTGCAATACCGTGGAAATCACATCGAGATCCGACGCATCGCCCGCCATCAGCCCGAGCGGCGCATAGTCTTTTAGGGAGATCGCCAAGGGAGCCCTTTCTAATCCTTCACGCGCTCAATCAGCGCGCCGCAATTTTGCAGCTTTTCTTCCAGCCGTTCAAAGCCGCGGTCAAGATGGTAGACCCGGTTGACCATGGTCTGGCCTTCCGCGGCAAGGCCGGCAATCACCAGCGACATCGAGGCGCGCAAATCGGTCGCCATCACCGGCGCGCCTTTAAGGCGGGGAACGCCGCGCACGGTCGCGTTCTGTCCGTCAACGGAGATTTTAGCGCCCATCCGCGACAGTTCCGGCGCGTGCATGAAGCGGTTTTCAAAAATCGTTTCCTTAATGGTCGCCGCACCGTTCGCGGTCGCCATCAGCGCCATAAACTGCGCCTGAAGATCGGTCGGAAAACCCGGATAAGGCTGGGTGACAATATCCACCGCCTTGCAGCGCTCGTCCGTCTTCTTGATGCGCAGCCCTTTATCGGTGTCGTCAATCTCAAGGCCGGCTTCCTTCAGCGCCGCCAGCGCGGTTCCCAATAGTTCGCCGTCCGTGCCGGTCAGCGTCAGCTCGCCGCCTGTCGCGCCCACCGCCATCGCATAGGCGCCGGTCTCAATCCGGTCCGGCAGCACCCGGTGTTCGCCGCCATGCAGCCGGTCTACGCCCTCGATGCGGATGGTCGAGCGCCCGGCGCCCTCAATCTTCGCGCCCATGGCGTTGAGGCACTTGGCAAGGTCGGCGATCTCCGGCTCGCGGGCGGCATTTTCAATCACAGTCGCGCCCTTGGCCAGCACCGCCGCCAGCATGGTGTGCTCGGTCGCGCCAACCGACACGAATGGCAGGGTAATATCGGCGCCCTTCAGCCCGTCCGGCGCTTCGGCGATGACGTAGCCTTCGTCGAGCTCAATCTTCGCGCCCATCGCCGCCAGCGCTTTCAAATGCAGGTCCACCGGCCGGGCGCCAATGGCGCAGCCGCCGGGGAGCGAGACTTTCGCCTTACCCTCGCGCGCAAGCAACGGCCCCAACACGTTGAAACTCGCGCGCATTTTACGCACCAGATCATACGGCGCCTCAGTTGAGATTATGTCTTTGGCGTGCAGCGTCAGCGTTCCATCGCTGAAGTCAATCTGCGCGCCGTGCTGGGCCAGAAGCCGCGCCAGCATATCGACATCGGCCAGTTGCGGGACGTTGGTCAGCGTCAGCTTCTCGTCGGTTAACAGCGCCGCCGCCATCACTTTGAGCGCGGAGTTCTTCGCGCCGCTAATCGCCACCTCGCCATAAAGCGGCCGTCCGCCAATGATCGCCAGCTTGTCCATGGATTACTCTTTCTTGTCTTGCGGCGGCTTTGCCGCTTTGCGCCGGCGCAGGTTCTCGCGCAGCGCGTCGGCGAGGCGGTCCTCGCGCCCGGCTTTCGGCTTAGCCGCCGGCTTGGTCTTTTTCGCGACCACAGCGGGGCGGCCTTGTGATTGTTCGTCTTCAGGCATATCCATATGGGCCATATCGATTGGCATGGCGGCGGACCATAGTCCGAGGCGCGGTGCGGTCAAGTTGAACCCATACGATAGCGGATTTGCCAGGAATACGCATATGAGCGAACCAACCCCGCTTGGCGGCAACCTGTCCGGCGCGCAATCGTTTGAGACCGCGGCGATGATGACCCGTATTGCGGCTGAGAGCGATATTGACGAGCTCGGCCATGTCAACAATGCGGTTTATCTCTCCTGGGCCCAGGATCTCGCCACCGCCCCTTGGCGCCGCCTGGCGAGCCCGGCCCTGTTGCAGAAATATGTCTGGGTCGCGCTGCGCCACGAGATTGACTATCGCGACCAGACTTTCGCCGGCGAGACCGTCGAAATCCGCACCTGGCTCGGCGCCGCCACTGGCCCGCGCTATGAGCGCCATGTGGATATCAGAAAACCCGGCGCCGCACGCCCGGCGGCCAAGGTCCTGACCATCTGGTGCCTGATTGACGCCGAGAGCCGCAAACCCCGCCGCGTCGGACCGGAAATCCTCGAACCGTTCGGGTTTTCGAGGTGACGGCAGGCCGCCTGAACGAAGGCGCTTGGCGGAAGAGCAAGCCTGAACACTTCTCTTCAAGCGACCGACTGGTCGCCGGCCGGTATGTGTTTGTTATCGGCCTTCGCCGATGGGGCCGCCCCGCCGGAGGCGCATCTTCGCGCCGCAAGCCAAGACAAA
>JAJFFZ010000095.1 GCA_021776395.1 Hyphococcus sp.
GTTATGGCGCGCTGTCGGTTCACGGCACCGGCGTCGCCGTCATCAAATTCCCGATCCTTGGCAATCCGGTGAAAGTGCGCCGGGAAATTGAAACCGCGATCGAACAGGCGCGGGCGAAAGCGCATCGGCAAAAGCCAGTTCCGGAACGCGTTGCCGTTTCGGGATAGACGCGCAGCGCGCAGCGCGTTAGGTCAGCGTCCATGACCGAATTAAATGCTTTTTGGGATCAGGTCGTCGCCGTCTGGCAGATGAGCCTGATGGGCGTGCGCGTTGACCGGATGGTGATCGCCGCTGTTGTTCTGGTGGTGTTCATCCTGCTGCGCCGGGTGGTCGCGCATGTGATTGTCGGCTCGCTGAAACGGCTCGCCAAACGCACCAAGACGCAGATGGACGACCTTGTGCTTGACGCGCTGGAGCAACCCCTCACCTTCGTGCCGATTGCGTTTGGTGTCTTCCTCGCCGCGCGCATGCTCGGACTGGACGGAACGGCGGCAATGGCGGCGACCAAGCTCAACCAGACGCTAATCGCCATGACGATATTCTGGGGGCTTTACCGTCTGGTCGATCCGTTCGGCCATCTGTTGCAGCCCCTGGAGCGGGTCTTCACCAACACGCTGATTGAGTGGGTGCGCAAGGCGCTGAAAGGGTTTTTCATTTTTGTCGGCGCAGTCGCCATCCTCACCATCTGGGGCATTCCGGTGATGCCAGTGCTGGCCAGCCTGTCGTTGCTCTCTGTGGCGGTGGCGTTGGGCGCGCAGGATTTTTTCAAAAACCTGATTGGCGGCTTGCTGATTATCGCCGAGCGGCGCTTCAAACCTGGCGACTGGATTTTGGTCGACGGCGTGGTTGAGGGAACGGTGCAGACTATCAACTTCCGCTCAACCTCGGTGCGCCGGTTTGACAAGGCGCTGGTCAATGTGCCCAACGCGCAACTTTCTGACAGCGCCGTCACCAACTATTCCAAAATGACGCATCGGCGGATTTACTGGAAGATCGGCGTTGAATACCGCACCAGCGCGGACCAGCTGCGCCAGATTCGCGACGGCATTGAAGCCTATATTCTGGGTAGTGATGAATTTGCGCACCCGCCGGAAGTCTCAACCTTCGTGCGCATTGACGCGTTTAACGAGTCCTCGATTGATATCATGATTTATTGCTTCACCCGCACCACCGACTGGGGCGAGTGGCTCGAGATCAAAGAACGCTTCGCCTACAAAATAAAAGAGATTGTCGAAGGCGCAGGCACAGGCTTCGCCTTCCCCTCACGGTCAATTTACCTCGAAACGCCCGGCGCCGAAGCGCCGGACGTCGTGGCGGCCCCCACAACATTCGCGCCTTAAGCGCGCTCGATCACCCGCACGGTGTCCGGGCCTTCGCCGCCAAACAATGTCGCCAGCCCGCTGATCAAGAGGCCAACAATTGCGCCTTCAACCACGCACCACCAGGGTGATGTGAAGCCCCAAAATCTTCCGTCAGCCATCAACGGCGCAAATATTTCCCAAGTCATCATGATAAGGATAAAATTCATCCAGACGCCAATCCATGGCCCCATAAACCACCAAGGCATTTTCAGTTTCAGCATCGGATGCCAGGTGAAGACACCGGCCATGCCGATAAAGGCGCCAACGGTCAGATACCAGAATAAAATCCCAATGCGCAGGCGCATATCGTCAATGCCAAAAGCCGGCGCTGCAAAAAAGCCAATCACGCCGAGCAACAAACCGATAAGTTTGGCGACAGTGATGCGGGTCAGGATCGATGGTTTGGAAAACATGGATATCCTCCTTATGCCATATAATTAAACATAGGGAGCGATACGCTGGCGTCTATTGCCTGCGACGATTGATGCTTTGATGCGAGTGAGACTGGTTTTCAGACGCCGCGAGGACGCAAATTATTCGGCGACCTGCGCCAAGCGCAAACGGCGCAGCTCGTCCGACTTGCGGCGGCGCGCTTCCAGTTCTGCATCGACTTCCGCCAATGCCGCCGCTTCCGCCTCTTCGCGGATCGCCTGGCGCGATACCGGAGAATAACCGCGGATCGGTTTTTTCTGGAGATCATGGCGGCTCGGGCCGCTTTTCAGTGCATCTGCCATGTCTACTCCTTACTAGGTTGAAGACGCGCGCTTAGTCTTAATTACGCAGCGTCATTTCGTTTTCTGCGGCGACGCGCTCGAAATTCTCTTCGGAATTGCGAAGGCGATATTGGTAGTGGGCGCCATTCGACGGCAGGAGCGCAATGATTTCGTATCCCGCGCCGGCGTTCTTGGCATAACCAAAGCCGCGCGAAAGCCTAACGGTCTGCCCTATTTCATACCGATGGGCGTTCTCATTTTCGTTCATAGCCCTCTCGCAAATAGTCACACGGAGCGCCCGCTAAGCAAGCGCCCCGTATGCGATTTTGCCTTAAAGTCAGCTGACTTTAAGAGACGTCGCAGAAGTCTTGCCGCGATCATCGGTCAGCTCGAAGCTAACAGATTGACCATCGTCGAGACTACGGATGCCAGCTGCTTCAAGCGCAGGTGCGTGTACGAAAACGTCTTTGCCGCCTTCGTCCGGTGCGATGAAGCCATAACCTTTTTGCGGGTTGTACCATTTTACGGTTCCAGTAGCCATTTTTAT
>JAJFFZ010000096.1 GCA_021776395.1 Hyphococcus sp.
GATGATTTACAGGCCGATGTTGATTTTGACTCATAGGGGACAGTGCGCATCCACC
Source organism: Hyphococcus sp. (assembly GCA_021776395.1). Lineage (GTDB taxonomy): Bacteria > Pseudomonadota > Alphaproteobacteria > Caulobacterales > Parvularculaceae > Hyphococcus. The sequence continues at coordinate 56 of JAJFFZ010000096.1, forward strand.
TCTCCCCATCGGGGAGAGGTCGGAATTCACATGTGAATTCCGGGTGAGGGGGAAGACACATTAGAGGTAATATTGAAACTATCTGCCCCCTCATCCGACCCTTCGGGCCACTTTCTCCCCGATGGGGAGAAGGAAATTATTTTGATCCGTAGTAGATCTTCATCAACGGAGTTTATTTTTATCAATCCAACAGCGAACCTGCCTTCACCCAAGCTGACCGGGATGGCTGGCGATTACTCTGCGGGCGAGGAACTCCGGGGTTGCGGTTAATATCCCTTCGGAGATGAACGGTGTCTGGGAAAAATGCGCCAGCGCCAGCTCGCATTCAAACGCCGCGCACAAACCGGCGCCGACCCGCTTGGTGGCGTCAAACTTGGTGAGGATGCAGCGCCGCACGCCAATTTCCTTAAACGCGTGCGCCCAGTCGATATATTCGGCCGCATCGCCGCTCACCGGCAGCACTAAAACCGGCTCGGCGCCGGAAGCCTCCTGGTAGCTTTTCAATGCCGCAACATCACCGCCGTCATAGGGGCTGACGCCGGGCGTATCGAGGATCACTGCGCCATTGGGGCGGTGGCTGCGCAAGATCTTCTCCACGTCGAGGGGGGATTCAATGATGAAATAATCAGCGCCCAACGCCTCGCTATAGGATTTGATTTGTTCGACCGCGCCGGCGCGCCCGATATCGGCGGTCATCATTAAGGCGGGCGCCTTCCGGTCAGTGGCGGAAGCGGCGAGCTTAGCGGCGCAGGAAGTTTTACCGGCGCCGGTGGGCCCGACCAGCATGATCGGCGTCGATGGCGAGAAGTGCAAAGGCGCATAGGAAAACGCATCGCCAAACGCGGCCTCAAGACGATAGAGGTCTTCGTTGATGGCCGATGTCTTGGCGCCGTTCACGAGGGCGGCGAGCAATTTTTGCCCGACGCCATGGGGCGATAAAATTTCCGCCATCGCCCGCACGGTAGCATCGCTCATATCAAACTGCGCGGTGGTCTTTCCCCCCGTCAGCGCGCCGCTCACCCGCGCCAGCGCGTCTTCGGAAAAGCTCTGCTCCACCGATTGGTTGAGCCGCGCGCCAGCGGTCATTTTGAACGGGCCTTCGTCAACGGCGTCGCGCGCGGCGCCGGCAAATTGCGCCTTTGGCGCCGGCTCTGGCGCGGCGGGGGCGGGCGTGTCAGAGGCCGTCACCTCAACGTCGCCGCTCGGCAGGTCGCGGACGGAAATGATCGATGCGCGATCGCCCAGCGCACGGCGCGCCTTGCGCTTTGCCGCATCAAGATCGGAGGCGATGAATTTCATCATATGGACACAAAGACCCGCGGGCCCAATACCCGCTTAAAACCATACCGCACGGGTCGAGCCTATACCAATAGCGTCTGAGCCGAAACGCATTTCAGCCCGGAATATCAACGCCTGCGCGCTATTCAACCGTAGCGGGCGCCAGGGTCAGCGCCATTGTGTCGGTCGCAAAAAAATCCCGCGCTGCTTATGCGCGGGTTTTCGAAAAATCGAAAAGTTAGGAGGGATCAGCGGTATTGTTGAACGCGGGTTGCGCGCAGGCCCGGCAGGCCAAATTGCTCAATGGCTTTTTGCCAGGACAAAAACTCTTCCACCGTCAGCGTGTAACGCTCGCAAGCTTCCTCAAGCGTCAACAGACCGCCGCGGACAGCAGCGACAACTTCCGCCTTGCGGCGGATCACCCACCGCTTTGTACTCGTCGGCGGCAGGTCTTTTAATGTAAGCGGCGTGCCGTCTGGCCCAATCACATATGGGTCTTTTTTGACGGGCGGCGCGGCTGGATTGGCTACGACAGTCATGAATGCTCTCGATCCCCTAAATACACAACGGTTACTATGAGGACCTTAGCCGCCGCGCTTTTAAAAAACGCCTAAGCAGCATGGTAAAAGCTTCTATAAGTGGTTGATTATTCGTGAAAAAAACAGGCGTCAAAGCTGTGTCAATACAGAACAAGAAGACGTACGGGCCGCAATTTGCTTGGAAAATTGCAACACTTTAGCAGGGTTTGAAATCGCGCTTCTGCGCGGGGGGAAGATTTTCATATTGCGTTAAACATAGAAAAAACCTCGCTTTTAGCGAAGCTCGGGGTTTTCCACGCAACGGTGTGGGCGTGTCTTGCGTCCCGATTGAGGACGGCTGCGCGCGCTACCGCCCGCAGTCGAAGAAGTTAAAGACTGAAACGTCGTGCGCGCTAAAGGTTATCAGCGTTTACAAAGTCGCCGAGACGAGCTGGACTATAGTTTTACTCAAAGACCGTATCGGTCACCGCAAAATAACCGGAAAACCTCACCCCAATAGCGGGAATGGACTTTGCGAAAATGCAACTCCAGGAGGGTCGTTGGCCATCAAACCTATATTTGGTGAAAAGTTATCCTCACGGGTTTGGGGCGCCCTATAGTGTTTTCGGGTGGTTTTTTCGCCCGGAAAGGATTGGTACGGAGCTTATGACGTTTGCATCCCTGAATAGCTTTGATTGGCTGAATAATTTCGCCAGGCTGGAGATTTGCGCGCCAGCGCCGCGAGGCGCCGACCCGGCTGGAAAATGTTGTCCAACATTTGGCGCAAGCCCAGTAACGGCAAGGGGTTGCAAAGCGGCAATAGTCGTACGCCAAGGCTGGTTTTTACCGCGCGCAATGCCTATGTTCCGCCGGAAATGACCGTCATGACCGACATATCCACGATTGACGCGCCGCGTATTGACCTTGGCGTTCCGGCTGGCGCGCGGGTGATTGTGGCGATGTCGGGCGGGGTGGATTCGTCGGTGACGGCGGCGCTGGCCAAGCGCTCCGGCTATGATGTCGTCGGCGTCACGCTGCAACTTTACGACCATGGCGTGGCGATCCAGAAAAAAGGCGCCTGCTGCGCGGGCCAGGATATTCACGACGCCCGCCGCGTCGCCGAAGCGATGGATTTTCCGCATTATGTGCTCGATTATGAAACCCGGTTTAACGATGCGGTGATGAGCGATTTCGCCGACACCTATCTGGCCGGGGCAACGCCGATCCCGTGTATCCGCTGCAACGAGCAGGTGAAGTTTAAAGACCTGTTGGGGACCGCGCGCGATCTTGGCGGCGCGTGTATGGCGACCGGCCATTATATCCGCCGCGTTCCCGGGCCGAACGGGCCGGAGCTGCGCCGGGCGCGCGATGCGGCCAAAGACCAGAGCTATTTCCTGTTTTCTACGACGCGCGAGCAGCTCGACTATTTGCGCTTTCCCCTTGGCGAAATGCCAAAGGAAGAGGTGCGCCGGATTGCCGGCCAGCTCGGGCTGGCGGTGGCCGACAAACCCGACAGCCAGGATATTTGCTTCGTGCCGGAAGGCAAATACGCCGCCGTCGTTGAGCGCTTGCGCCCTGGCGCGGCGGCGCCCGGCGAGATTGTCCATATCGACGGCACGATAATGGGCCTCCATCAGGGCGTCATTCATTATACAGTCGGCCAACGCCGCGGCCTCGGTGTTGCGACAGGCGATCCGCTTTACGTGGTGCGGCTTGACGCGGCCCGGCGCGAAGTGATTGTCGGCCCGCGCGAAGCGTTGATGGTGTCGCGCATTGGCCTCAAAGAGGTCACCTGGCTCGGCGACGGCGCCGGCGAGGATGCGGCGCGCGAAGGGTTGGAGATTGCGGTCAAGGTTCGTTCCACCCGCCCGCCGGCGTCGGCGCGGCTGGCCTGGGATGGCGCCAGTCCGCATGGCTGGGCCGTGGATTTGGCGCAGCCGGAAGAAGGCGTTGCACCGGGACAGGCATGCGTTTTTTATTCGCCCGAGCCGGGGTTTGACCGCGTCCTCGGCGGCGGCTGGATCGCCAGCGCGCACCCCGCGGATATCGCCGCATGAGCGTTTCAATCCGCCCGCTAGAGCCAGCCGATGAGGCGCAATGGCGCGTCATGTGGCGCGGCTATCTCGATTTTTACGAGACGGCGCTTGATGAAGTGGTGACAGACGAGACCTTTCGCCGGCTGTGCGAAGACCAGCGCTATTATGCCCGGCTGGCGGAAACCGACGCCGGCGTTATCGGTTTCGTCCATTGCGTGTTCCACCCCGCCACATGGTCAAAGACCGATTATTGCTACCTCGAAGACCTCTATGTCAGCGATGCGGCGCGCGGCGCCGGGGCAGGCGCCAAGCTGATCGAGGCGGTCTACGCCGAATGCGACAGGCGCGATTGCGAACGGGTCTATTGGCTGACCCATAAGGATAATACGACGGCGCGCGCATTGTATGACAAGCTTGCAACGCTGAGCGACTTCGTCCAGTACCGCCGCGAGTAAAGTTGTTTGAGAAAGATTATGGCGAAAAAACAGAAATATGACTGCCTGAAATGCACGGCCTATTGCTGCACCTATACGCATATACCGACCACCAAAACCGATATTAAGCGGCTGGCGAAGCATCACGGTATTACCGAGGAACAGGCGAAAAAGAAGTTCACCAAAAAGGGCGACAAGGAAAATCCGCGCGTCCTGCGCCATCGCGACGACGAACATTTCGTCACCGCTTGCATGTTTCTCGACCAGGAAACCCGCAATTGCACCATCTATGAAGGCCGGCCAAAGATTTGCCGCGAATTCCCGACCCAGACCCGCTGCGGCTATTACGACTTCCTGATGTGGGAGCGCGAAGTTCAGGACGATCCCGACTGGATCGCCACAACGGACTAGGATCACCATGGCCGAGAGCGTTGATGTAATCGTTATTGGCGCGGGCGTGGTTGGGCTGGCGGTGGGGCGGGCATTGGCGCTCGCTGGCCGCGAGGTGATTGTTATCGAACGCCATGACGGCTTTGGCGAAGAGACGTCTGCGCGCAATTCGGAAGTTATTCACGCCGGCATCTATTATCGCCCGGGCGGTATGCGCGCGCGGCTATGCGGTCCCGGTCGCAAGATGCTTTACGCGTTTTGCAAAGATCATCACGTCAATCATGAAAGATGTGAAAAGCTTATTGTCGCCAATGGCGAGGAAGAAGTCGGGCGTTTATCGACGATCCAGGCGACGGCGCAGACCAATGGCGTTGACGATTTGCAATTCCTGACCGGCGCTGAAGCGATCGCGCTGGAGCCGGCGCTGCGGTGTGACGGCGCGCTTCATTCGCCTTCAACCGGCATTATCGACAGCCATGGATTGATGCTGGCGTTGCTGGGCGATCTGGAAGACGCTGGCGGCGCACTGGCGCTATCAACCCCGGTCGGCGGCGGGCGCGTGGTTGATGGCGGGGTTGAGCTCGATATCGGCGGCGACGATCCGATCACCTTGCGCGCTAAAATGGTGGTCAATTGCGCCGGGCTTAGCGCAGACAAAGTCGCCCATGCGATTGACGGTATCCCGGCGCAAACCATCCCGAAGCTCTATTATGGCAAGGGCCAGTACTTCACCTATTCCGGCAAGGCGCCATTTGCTCGGTTGATTTATCCGATACCGGCTGAAGATAGTCAGGGTACGCACTATAGCCGCGACCTTGGCGGTCAGGCCAAGCTTGGCCCGGACCTTAAATTTGTTGAAACCAACGACGACTATGATGTTGACGAGACCCGGCGGGATGCGTTCGCCACGGCTGCAAGCCGGTTCTGGCCGGACCTTGACGCCGCCAGGCTGGTCCCCGGCTATGCCGGCATAAGGCCAAAAATCGCCGGCCCGGGCGAGGAGGGCGATTTTCTCTTTTCAGATAAATCAGCCCACGGCGTCGACGGCTATCTCGGCCTTTACGGCATCGAATCCCCCGGCCTGACAAGCTGCCTCGCCATTGCCGAGCATGCGCGCGGCCTCGTCTCCTGAGCCGGCTTGCAGGCGCCCGCGAGGCCCGCTATAGAGCAGCGCTTTCGGCGCTGTGAATACGCCGAACGAACCTCTTGGCGGGGTAGCTCAGTTGGTGAGAGCGCAGGATTCATAACCCTGAGGTCGCTGGTTCAAGTCCAGCTCCCGCTACCAAAAGTCTTTGGAATTAGAGCATTTCCGGATAAGTGTGACGCGTTGAAAGCTATTCACTTTCAACTCCGGTAGAAATGCGGCAAACAAAGACTCTAGAGAAAATCCATGATTCAATTTAACTCGGATTTGCTCTAGTTGCTGCGAAAATCGCCTCCATTATTCAATCGCGTCAAATTCGACCTTAGGTCCTTCTATTACCAAAGTTGACAATGTTTCACCTTTGAGAAACCCAATCACCTCATTCTTGAGATCAGCGAATGAGGGAGGATGGCCGACACCCGTCACGATTACATGCTGGCTGTTGGTCAGACCGCTTGCAACTTCCTCACCATTTTCAACGGGCGTACGCGCATCCATTGTTCCACTGATGATAAGCACTGGCAACTTTGATCGAAGGGGCGCCCGGAAATTATCGCCGAGATCAGGAACATCCCAAGCCACGCCAACCTCTGGAAACAGAAAGTTCACGACATTGCCCAAAAGGCTTGCTTCCGTTTCCGCCGCAATACGTTCAAGTCTTGCTTTTGACGCACCAGACGCGCCATCCATCATGATAGGCATCGCGGACAGACGAAGGGCTTTGGTTTTGAATAGATAGGTGCGCTGCGCCACGGCTTCAAAATCGCCCTGATCCATTCTGTAAATCATGGCGGGTATAGAAGCTGAAGCGCTATTTCTACCGGCGGCTCCCCAGACTTGGAGCTGAACGTCAAATTTTCCTAAATGGACCTTGATTGTCTTGCCGCTATCTGAATCAAGGATGTTTACAATTTCCGGTTTGTCATCGAGCCGCTGTAGGACTCTCCTAAACATCTTTTTGAGGTCAGGAATTTTGGCGTTGAGTTCTGGGTTTTCCTGTAGAAGCACATTGATATCGTCAAAGTGTTTATCGTAATTGCTTGGAAGCTTGAGCGTATGATCTAGGCCTTCAACGCCGGCGATAACCACCCTGTCGATGCTGTCTTCGTGTAATTTCATTATCGCGAGGGCATAGTGACTGCCATAGCTTGCGCCGAGCAGGCTGATTTTTTTAATCGCCAGGGCCTTACGCAACTGGTCTACATCATGGGCGCTTTCAACTGTGGTGTAGCCGTCTAAATCGTAGCCTTTGTCTTGCCAGTGTTTTTTACAGGCCAGAGATTCTTCCGCCACAATCTGCAGCACTTCTGCATAATCGACAACTCTGTCGAAGGGGAGCGAAATTGCGTAAGGGCAGGGCATCGCTTCCTGACCCGCGCCGCGCTGGTCAAAAACGATGACATCGGCGACGGCGGTCAGTTCAGTGAAAAAGCCTAAATCGCGCTTCGCGATTGAAATGCCAGACCCTCCTGGTCCTCCGGCTAAATAAACAATAGGCGACCCTGGATTGGCTGACGTGCTTTTAAACCTGACAAAATGAATGGGAATCAAACGGCTTTCCGGATTTGTTCTGTTTTCCGGGACCAGGAGGGCGCCTCTATCTGCTTCGATGCGTTTGCCATCAACGGCTTTAAAAGTGAACGGTTCAATTTTGAAGTTTGAGGCATCTATTTCTTGCGCCGTTGTGATCGGGGCAATGGCCAGAAATAAAAATGCCGCCCAACACAATCCGAGTATGAAATTTTTTTTTGGTTTTTGTGACATAGGTTAATCTTTACCTTTAAATACAAAGTGTCTGTAGCCCAATCTATGGGGCCATATTATATTTTAGCCAAAAGAAGGATTGGCTCAACATATAGATGAGATTATCTATCATCCGATTTGCGGCGATGCTTACGCTTTTTGCGGTGAGGGGCGTCCTCCTCGGCGCGGTGCAGCAGTTGCGCGCGGGCTTCTGCGTCGAGGCTTTCTACTGCGTCGAGGAAAGCCTCGTCGATCATCGCTCGCCCGCGATCGCGTGCTTCCTGCAGATCACCGAGCGCAGTCTCGACCGCAACCCGGTCCCATTTTTCCGCCCGCAAGGCGTCGTAATAGGCGCGTTGGAGTTTGTATATTTCTTTTTTCTGGGCGCGTAATTTTGGAATGTTGGAACGGATCGCATGACGAAAGGCGTTTCTGCTCTCCGGCGGCAGGTCTTTGGCGCGCTGCATGAAGCCCCTTGGATTGTCCATGCGGTGATGCGCCGTCTCCAGCGTTTGTGCAGGCGGCTTATGGTTCGGCTTGATAATCCGTCCCGAGATGAAACCGATTGCAAATACGTTCAGCGCAAGCGATGCAATCAGCGCAATGGTTATTCCCTTGCCCATTGGTCAAGCTCCTCATCTTCCAGCTGCGCCAGGTCAAACCCATCTTCAGCATAGGCGTAAAGTTCATCTTCCGGCGACAGCGCGGCGCTGGAATTGGCCGTTAAGACGCCCGCCGTCAGGCCGAGCATGCTGACGCCAGCGAGCGCGGCGGCGCTGGCCACTTGGAAGCGGTCAAACAGGCCACTCACGCGGGCAAATCCGGTGCGACGGTTTTGCTGCACGCCATCATAGGCGGCGAGAATGTCGCGTTTCAGGCTCGCGGACGGCTCGGGAACGCCAGCCTCGTTTAGCACAGCGTTGAGAGCTGCTGCGTCCTCTTGCGGCTTGTCAGTTGGCGTTGGTGATTGCGTCATCGCTCATCGTTCCCGTTAGATATGGTTTCATTGGCGCCAAGCGATCGCGTAAAGTTCGGCGTGCGCGCGCCAATAGCGATTCAACCGCCTCGACGCTGACCTCCATGATTGCCGCGGCTTCAATATTGGACAACTCCTGAAAATGACACAGCGTAATCGCAAGCCGTTGACGGTCCGGTAATGTAGCAAGCGCCCCGGCCATCGCAAAACTCTGTTCACCGGCGAAATAATTATCAGCCGGCCCCGGCGCCGGATCGGCGCGCTCTGGTATTGTATCCTCGTTGATCTCGCGGCCCATTTTCCTTAATTGGTCAAGACAATAATTCATCGCCACCCGATAGAGCCAGGTTTCAAATTTGGCGCCTTGGGGCTTCCAGCGATGGGCGTTTTTCCAAAGCCGCAGAAAGGTTTCTTGCGCTGCGTCCTCGGCGCTGGCGCGATCGCCAAGCATCCGAAAACACCCGGCATAGATTTTATCCGTATGGCGCTCAATCAAAAGCGTCGCCGCCGCACGATCGCCGCGCCCCGCCAGGCGCACCAGCGCCTCGTCGCTATCGTCTGGTTGCGCCAATCGCACCATCGCGTTGTTGCGGCGCCGCTGCTGGTCTTTAGCATGCGGCGCCGGGTTGATGTTTTAGCGCCGGCCGCGTCGGCGGTGATGTTTTCGTTCATCGCCAGTCAATACGCCGTCGCCGTTCTTGTCCAGCTTTTCAAAGCGCTCTTCGGCCTTGGCGAGAAATTCATCGCGATCGACTTTGCCGTCGCCATTCTTGTCCGGATTACGCTCGGCCTTTTTGGCTTGATAATAGGCTTTGGCCTCCTCGCGCGATAAGGACCCGTTACCGTCAGTATCGGCCTCGGCCATCATATTTTCGCGGTGCTCGTGGCGGGCCTGGTCTGGCGCGTTCATCTCCTCGGCGCTGATCTCGCCATCGCCATTGGCGTCGAGGTGGTCAAAATGCTTCGCGCCTTTGCCGTCGCTGGCGATAGCGCTTGCCGCAACCAGGCTGAGCCCGGCGCCGGCGATCAACCCAACAATAATCTTGTTCATCTGTAGCTCCTCATAAAAGCTGGGGTTCATTGGCCCAGCACTCCTTAAACGGCGGCGGTGGCGGATTCCGTCGCTATTTCTGAGGACTTTCCTCAAGCCGCGCGCGAAGTGCCGCGGAGGCCCTGAAAACACTTGACCCGGCGGCGCAAAGGCCCAGATATCATCCTATGCCCAAGCAAATTCTGACCGATAGTTTTGGCCGCGCAATCACCTATCTTCGCCTCTCGGTGACGGATCGATGCGACTTGCGCTGCACCTATTGCATGAGTGAGGCGATGGCGTTCCTGCCCAAGCGCGATGTGTTGAGCCTGGAGGAGCTGGAACGGCTCGCCGTTGCGTTCATCAATCGCGGGGTTCGGAAAATCCGCCTGACCGGCGGGGAGCCGCTGGTGCGGCGCGATATTATGACCTTGCTGAGACGGCTGTCGCGCCGGCTTGGCGACGGGCTGGATGAGATTACGCTGACCACCAACGCCACCCAGCTTGCGCGGCATGCGGATGAACTGGCCGCGATTGGCGTCAAGCGCATCAATATTTCGCTCGACACGCTTGATGATGCGAAATTTGCACAGCTGACGCGTCGCCGGATGTTGGGCAAAGTGCTGAGCGGCATCGAGGCGGCGCAAGCGGCGGGTTTGAAAATAAAGCTCAACACGGTGGCGCTGAAGGGCGTCAATGAAGAAGAAATTCCCTCCCTCATCGCCTGGGCGCATCAACGCGATATTGACGTGACGCTGATCGAGGTGATGCCGCTGGGCGAGATTGATGAGGACCGCGTCGATCAGTATTTGCCGTTAACGGTTATGCGCGATGCGCTGGACGCGCGCTGGACGCTTGAACCGATAGCGTTGAAAACCGGCGGTCCGGCGCGTTATGTGCGGGTGGCCGAGACGGGCGGCGTTGTCGGTTTCATCTCGCCGCTGACCAATAATTTTTGCGCCGGTTGCAACCGCGTGCGCGTTACCTGCACCGGGAAAATCTATATGTGTCTCGGTCATGACGATCATGTCGATCTACGCGCGGCGCTGCGTGGGCCGCAACCGGATGCGGCGCTGAACGCGGCGCTTGATGCGGCGATGGTGCGCAAGCCCGAGCGCCACGACTTTGACATCTCGTCGCGCGGCGCGGCGCCGGCGGTGGCGCGGCATATGTCGATGACGGGCGGGTAGGGCGATGGCGCGGATATTGTTTTTTGGCAGGCTGGCCGATCTCGCCGGAGGGCGGATGCGCGAATTGCAGATTGGCGATAGCGTTCGCAATCTGCGCGAGCTTGTTGATCTGATCGCCAAAGGAGACGAGCGTCTCGGTGCGGCGCTCAGCGAAAAGTCTGTTCAGACCATCATAAATGAGCGCGTCAGCACTGGCGAGGCGATTTCCGATAGCGATGAGATCGCGTTTTTACCGCCTGTCAGCGGCGGGTAGGCGGTCCTGATGATCCGCATCAGCCCATCATCCTTCGACCCCGGCAAAGAACTTTCGGCGTTTGAGCAAAATGTTGGGGACGCCGGCGCAATCGTGAGCTTCCTGGGCAGGGTGCGCGCCGATGAAAGAAAAGCTGGTGTGACGGCGCTTTATCTCGAGCACTATCCCGGCGTTACGGAGCGCATGCTTGGCGCGCTGGAAACCGAAGCGCGCGGGCGCTGGGCGATTGATGAGCCGCTGATCATCCACCGGGTCGGCGACATGACGCCGGGCGAGCCCATCGTCTTTGTCTGCGTCAGCGCGCGCCATCGCCGCGATGCGTTTGAGGCGGCGGACTTTTTGATGGACTATTTGAAAACCAAGGCGCTGTTCTGGAAAAAAGAAATCACCTCTGACGGCGAGCGATGGATTGAACCGCGCAAGCAGGACTATAAGGATGCGGCGCGGTGGGATGAGCGAGATAAGGACAACTGAAGATGCATGGAATTGATGACACCCGTGAATTTAAACCAGTGCGGATTGCGGTGTTGACTGTCACCGACAGCCGCACCCGCGCGACCGACACGTCGGGCGATTTGCTCGCCCAGCGCGTTGAGGCGGCGGGACATGTGCTGGCGGCGCGCGATCTGGTTCCCGATGAGGTGGACATTATTGCCGCGACCGTCACGAAGTGGATTGAGGACCCGGAAGTAGAAGTCGTTATCTCCACCGGCGGCACCGGGCTCACCGGCCGCGACATCACGCCGGAGGCGATCAGGCCGTTGTTCGATAAAGAGATCGAAGGTTTTTCGGTGATTTTTCATAAGGTGAGCTTTGAAAGCGTCGGTCTGTCGACATTGCAATCGCGCGCGACGGCGGGGGTGGCGCAGGGCACGTTTATTTTTGCGCTGCCGGGGTCTAACGGCGCCGTCAAAGATGGCTGGGATAAAATTATTTCCTACCAGCTGGATTCGCGCCACGGGCCTTGCAATCTTGTGGAGCTGATGCCGCGGCTGATGGAAAAATAACATGGCGAAAGACGACCTCACTCATTTTGACGCTAAGGGCCGCGCGCGCATGGTTGATGTGTCGGGCAAGAAAGATACGCTGCGCCGGGCTGTGGCTTGCGGGCGGGTGGTGTTCTCCGCTGAGGCTTACGAGATTGCGCGCAGTGGCGGCGGTAAAAAAGGCGACATACGGAGCATTGCCGAGCTCGCCGGCGTGATGGGCGCCAAGCGCACCAGCGATATTATTCCTCTATGTCATCCGCTGCCAATCACTGGCCTGTCGGTGAGTGTTGAACCTGACGATGAGGCGCATGCGTTTATCGTCACCGCCGAGGTAAAAACCACCGGCAAAACCGGGGTTGAGATGGAGGCGCTGACGGCGGTGGCGACGGCTTGCCTGACGATTTACGATATGGCGAAAGCCATCGATAAATCGATGACCATCGGCGATATCAAGCTAATGGAAAAATCCGGCGGCCAGTCGGGAGATTTCTCGCGCGATGATTAGCGTTGACGAGGCCATCGCCCAAATCCTTGACGGCGCGCAGATGCTTGACGCCGAGACGGTCTCGCTGGGCGATGTCCGCGGGCGGGTTCTTGCAGAAGATGTCATTGCGCGGATTTCCCAACCGCCTTTTGCCGCCTCGGCGATGGACGGCTATGCGGTGCGCTTTTGTGATATGACGCCGGGCGCAGTGTTGGCGGTTGTCGGCGAGGCGCCGGCGGGCGCGCCGTTTGACGGGACTGTCGCGAGCGGCGAAGCGGTGCGGATACTTACCGGCGGCGCCGTTCCGCCCGGCGCCGACCACGTCATCATGCAAGAAGACGTAACCCGCAAAGGCGAGCGCATCACCATCAACGCGCCGCAGGAAAGCCCGCGCCATATTCGCCAGGCCGGAATTGATTTTCACGAAGGCGATATCCTCGCAAAAAAAACAACCCGGCTGCACGAGTTTCACGGCTCTATTTTCGCGGCGGCAAATGTTGCGAGCGTGTCGGTAACGCGCCGGCCGCGCGTTGCGATATTTTCAAACGGAGATGAACTGGTCGAGCCGGGGGCGACATTGGGGCCGGGTGAAATCGTTAACTCCAACCATCTTGCGCTGTCGGCGATGGTCAAAAGCTGGGGCGGCGCGCCGGATTATTTGGGATGCGCCGCCGACAGCGAAGAGGTGATTGCGGATTTTTTCACGCGCGCGCGCGATGCGGATATCATCATCCCTATTGGCGGCGCTTCTGTTGGCGATTATGATTTTGTGAAATCCGCGTTTCAACGCGCTGGCGGCGAGACCCGGTTTGAAAAAATTGCCGTGCGCCCCGGCAAACCCACCTGGTTTGGCAGGCTCGGACATGCGCGCATTGTTGGCCTGCCGGGCAACCCCGCATCGGCGCTGGTGACGGCGGCGCTGTTTGTCCAGCCGCTGGTGCGGCGTCTGGCTGCAACGCAAAGCGATGCGCCGCATTTTTCAAACGCGATATTGACGGAAAACCTGCCCGCCAATGGCGGCCGTGAGACCTATTTGCGGGCGAGTGCAGAGCGGCGCGGTGACGGCCCCATGCATGTGACGCCAGCGCCCAATCAGGACAGCTCGCTGCTGACGCCTTTTGCCAACGCCAATGTTTTAATCAGGCGGGCGGTGAACGCCCCGGCGGTCGCCAGCGGCGGCGACGTCGACATCGTTCGACTGCGATAAATGGCGGCTGATAAAAATCATACGCCGCGCATCGGGGTAATTTTAGCCGGCGGCTATGCGCGGCGGATGGGCGCGGACAAGCCCGCGGTGCTATTGGCCGGGCGGCGGCTGATTGATCATGTGGCGGATCGCCTTGCCCCACAGGTAGACCGCATACTGATTGCCGGACCGCATGATTATCACACGGGGCTCTCTTTCACGCCCGACCGCGGGACCGGACCGCGCGGTCCCGCAGCGGGCCTATGGGCGGCGGGCCACTGGCTGCTGGAACAGGCGCCGCTTGCGGCCGGGTTTGTTACCGCGCCGGTTGACGCGCCGTTTTTGCCGTCCGACCTCTATGACAAACTGGCGGCTGACGATGGTTGCGCTATCGCCAGCAGCGAAGACGGCGCGCATCCGACATTCGCCTATTGGCGGGCGCCGGTTCTATTGGAAAAACTCCGCTCGGCGTCTTCCGAGAAAAGCCTTGCGCTCCATGCGCTGGCTGAACAATGCGCCGCGCGACGTGTCGTATTTAGCCAGCGGCAATGTTTGATGAACATCAATACGCCGGAAGAACTGGCGATCGCCGAAGCGTTGGTGTCAAAGAGTGAGTGACCTTACGCCAGCGGAAAAGTAAAAAATGCTACCGCCGCCGCAGTCATCAGCGTCGCCAGAACAATCATTCGCGTATTGGACTTGCGGCGCAGATGCAGCCCCACCGGAATGAGCATAAGATTGGCGAGGGTGATGAAGACCGCATACCCCATCGTTGGCACAAGTTCGTTAAAAGGAAATCCGCCGCCCGCAAGCCCCCTTGCCAGGAATGGCAGCGATACCGCCATATCAATCGACAGAACAAGACCGATATAGGCTTTGGCGATATCCGACAGCGCAATCTGGCTGGTGCGCAATAACCCTATCGCTTTTGTCGTCAACGCAAAGCCGTATTCGCGCCCGGCGATAAGCCCGAGAAAAACAAACGTCGTGCTCATCGGGATGGAGTTGAGCTCTTTGAAGTAGAACAGGAGCGAGGCGTAGGTGAAGTCGATAATCGTTGCGGAGCGGATGTCGGATACCGCCGTCTTCGATTTCAAAATCCGCTGCACCGGGCCGCCATTATTGGCGAAAGTATAAGCGAGCAGCGCTACGATGGCGAACATCGCCGTAAAGCCTTCCACGGCGGTGATTTCGCGCGGTAGAAAAACAAAAATATTGGCGAAATCCTGAATCAGCCATACCGACCACAAATAAGCCGTCGTCATCCATTGCAACAGCACCCAGATGGGGTGGTGTTGCTGGTGTTCCGTTTTTCGAAAAAATTTCTCGAGCGTACGCGAGGCGATGAGGTAAATCCCAAGCCCTACCGCAAAGGCCAGCCCGTAGCCGATCAGGGATTTTTGCAGCATCGATGTCAGCCCGCCAATGGAGGCGAAGACGGTCAGCACCATGAACGAGGTTGAGACCGGAACGCCGAACCGGGTGATGATTAACAAAACCAGCGGCGGCAGCGTGTGATACCATTGAACTTCGATGGGCGGATATTTGTGGGTGTTGGACAGACGCCCAAAAGACGGGTCCCCGTCATTGATCATCCAGCCATAGGTGAACGTCACCACAAGGATAATCGCGGCGAACAGAAACAACCAGAACCAGTGCAGGCGGCTGTTGGAACTGATGAAAGTCCCCAGCGTCTGCAGCGCGTCATTGCCGACAACGGCGTAGGCGGCAAACAAAAACCCGACAATGGCAAAAAGGGAAATATCGAACACGGCCCTGCGAATCCTCTCACTGGAATTTTAGCGAGCCTCATATCGGCGAGTCTTGAAAGTTTTGTGACACGGGGAGAGGGGGCGCAGGCAATGCGCCTTAAAAAAGGACTGAAAATTGGTTTACGGCCCGTCAGCGTAAACGGCATGAAGCAGACAGGGCGCAATTGCTGCGCTTTTCATGGTTTCGCAATGCGGGGTGTCAAAAAACTATCACAAAACTTTCGCCAAAGTTTCATCATCGTTCTTAAGAAGCGCCACATTCAAAGGACCGTAGGAAGCCTTTTAGTGTTGTTCCAAGTTGTATTCTGAACGGGGGGCTTCAGCCACATCATGTGTCGCGCGCCATTCGGTTTGTGGGGCGAACGTGCAGACCTCTGCACAAAGCCGCAGGCGCTATTGCAATATATCTAAATTATGCGGGGTCGGCCGGGGCCGCCTATTTGGTGGATGCGAAGACCACAGCATTGCTACAGCTGGCGCCGAAGCACTCATCAAAGATGCCGCCGTTTGAGGCCTGGCCGGATGACACCGCCATTGGCACCGCAAGCGCAATCGCAAATAGCGCCGCAACCACATATAAAAATGGGCGTCTCACACTCTGATGGGTTTCATACATAACGCTAACCTGTTCTTTTCTTTTTATTTTCTACCATTTTCCAGATGTTACACATGATATGTGACACAAACGATAAAAAACTGTCATTTATCTGTCATAAATAACCTCTGGCTGTGTATAAGTCAACAAAAAGCGCAACGGTTGCGCAAATTTCAGTTAATCAACTGATAATAAACAGTAATTTGCTCTCTGGATTGTCTCTAGCGCAGCTGCAACCCGCGTAAACTGTCGTATTTTCGGGCGAAACACGCCCAGAAGGGGCCCATAAGCTTGGGAAAAGCGGAGTGGGGTGTAATAGCGGTTGATGGTTTTTCCCCAGTGACAGGCCATAGGTGAAGACGAAGAGGGCGCCAAGTTGAGGGCCCGTTTTCGACCAGAGCCACTCTGTAGCAAGCGGCCGCTATAGCCGGCGCTATGCAGGATAATTTGGCGGTTTTCGCAGGACAATCCGCCTTCTGGACAAGGCGCCCGCAGCGCGGTTAATGCCCATGCGTGCGCCCGTTAGGGGAGGAGAACCCATGAAAACCAGAGCCGCCATCGCCTTTGCGCCGAACCAGCCATTGGTCATCGAAGAGGTAGACCTTGAAGGCCCGAAAGCCGGCGAGGTACTGGTTGAGATCATGGCGACTGGCGTCTGCCACACCGACGCCTATACGCTTGAGGGCAAGGATTCAGAAGGCATCTTCCCGTCTATCCTCGGCCATGAGGGCGCGGGCATCGTGCGCGAGATTGGCGCTGGCGTGACGAGTGTTGAGCCCGGCGATCATGTCATCCCGCTTTACACGGCCGAATGCAGGCAATGCAAAACCTGCCTGTCACAGAAATCAAATCTGTGTACGTCGGTTCGCGCAACCCAAGGCAAAGGGGTGATGCCGGACGGGACCAGCCGGTTCTCATTCAAGGGCGAGACGTTGTTCCATTATATGGGATGCTCGACATTTTCGAACTTCACGGTGCTGCCGGAGGTCTCGGTCGCGAAAATCCGTAAAGACGCGCCGTTTGACAAAGCCTGTTACATCGGCTGCGGCGTCACCACTGGCGTCGGCGCGGTGGTGTGGACTGCGGGCGTTGAGCCGGGCGCCAGCGTTGTCGTCTTCGGCCTTGGCGGTATCGGTCTGAATGTAGTTCAGGGCGCCAAGCTGGTTGGCGCCGACAAGATTATTGGCGTCGATATCAATCCTCGTCGCCGCGAAATCGCCGAACAATTCGGCATGACCGAATTTATCAACGTCAACGAGGTCGGCGCCGGCAATGTGGTCGAGAAAGTCGTCGAGCTCACCGGCGGCGGCGCCGATTATTCGTTTGATTGCACCGGCAACACTGACGTTATGCGCCAGGCGCTGGAATGTTGTCATCGCGGCTGGGGCCAGTCGATCATTATCGGCGTTGCCGAAGCCGGCAGGGAAATTTCTACGCGTCCTTTCCAGCTGGTTACCGGCCGAGTGTGGAAAGGAACCGCCTTTGGCGGCGCGCGTGGGCGCACCGATACGCCGAAAATCGTTGACTGGTATATGGACGATAAAATCAACATCGACGACCTCATCACCCACACCATGCCGCTGGAAGATATCAACACGGCGTTTGATTTGATGCATGCGGGGGAAAGCATTCGCTCGGTGGTGATTTATTGAGGCCGCAAATGGACACGCGCAGTATAGAGATTATCCACGCGACCTCTGATGGCGATGTTGCTGCGGTTCAGCTATTGTTTCGCGATTATGCGGCGTTTCTCAAAGTTGACCTCTGCTTTCAGGATTTCGAAGAGGAGATGGCGACTTTTCCGAAATTCTATAAGTTGTTGCTGCTCGCCCGTGTGGACGGGCTTGCCGCTGCGGCGGTGGGTCTGAAAGACCTTGGCGACGGCGCCTGTGAGATGAAAAGACTTTATGCGCGGCCGAATTTTCAAGGGCTGGGGCTCGGCCGGCGGCTGTGTGGCGACTTAATCGATGAGGCGCGCAGTAGCGGATTTCGCGTTATGCGTCTTGATACGCTGAAGCGGCTGAAGCCGGCGCTTTCGCTTTATACTAAGTATGGATTTGTTGAGATCGAAAAATATTACGACAACCCGGAAGACGGCGTTGTTTATATGGAACTGGATTTACGGGTAGAAAATGAAGACAGTATCGACAGTTAAAGCCTTTGGCGGCATACAATCCGTCCTTTCGCATACCAGCGAAGCGTGCCGCTGCGATATGCGTTTTGCGATCTATACGCCGCCGGAAGACAGCCACGGGAAGGGACCGTTCCCGGTTTTATATTGGCTGTCGGGGCTTACCTGTACGGAAGAAAATTTCATCGCCAAAGCCGGCGCGCAGCGCGTTGCCGCGGCATTGGGGATGGTAATTGTTGCGCCCGACACGTCGCCGCGCGGTCCCGATATTAATGGAAATGACGTGCCGGACGATCCCGACGGCGCCTATGATTTTGGATTGGGCGCCGGGTTTTATGTCGATGCGAGCCAGGCGCCGTGGGTGACGCATTACAATATGTATTCCTACATCACTGAAGAACTGCCCGCGCTGATCGAAAAGGATTTTCCGGTCGATGCGGCGCGCAGCGGAATTTTCGGCCATTCCATGGGCGGCCATGGCGCGCTGACGATACATTTGAAACACCCCGATAAATACAAAACCTGTTCGGCCTTCGCGCCCATCGTCGCACCGTCAACCGTTCCCTGGGGTGAGAAAGCCCTATCGAATTATCTTGGGGCGGACAAAACCCAATGGGCGGCCTATGACGCAACCGCGCTGTTGGAAGACCGAGGCGCCAGCAAGGCGCATATTCTGATTGATCAGGGAACCGCGGATCAGTTTCTTGAGGTTCAGTTAAAGCCGGAAGTTTTCCAAGCGGCGGCGGACAAAGCCGGCCAAGCGCTGACCTTGCGCATGCAGGACGGCTACGATCATTCCTATTATTTTATCGCTACCTTTATGGAAGACCATTTGCGGTGGCACCATCGGGCCTTAATGCAAGCGACATAAACGACGCGGCGACAACCATGGAGACTTGCGTTGAGTAAAAACACCGAACAGTTTGACGCCTGGATCCGCACTTCTTTTGCGGAGATGAACACCGCACTGGAAGAGGTTTATTTCGCCCGTGAAAACCGCGCCGATGTCGAAGGCGTCGGTGATGATATCAAAAAGCAAATCCTCGATGAGGGGCGCAGCTACATCGTCAAGCTGGTGGCGGAAGGCAATACTGATGAGGGCTTTGGCGCCGCCTTCGACCTCCTCGGCAATCTCGGACTATATATGGCGGCGCTGCGCCGTCACGAGATGACCAACCCTGCGCGCGAGGAAAAATCGCCGCATCAGGAAGCCTCCGCCCTCGGCATGCATATCGCGACATCGCTGGGCGTAACGCCGCGCTTCGCCACCAGCCATCTGTCAACGCATAACCTTGCGGTTGATGGCGTGCAGAAGAGCTTCACCGCGCTCAGGGACGAATTTCTTTTTCTCGACTACAACACTTGCGGCATTCTGGCGTTTAAACGTGCGGCGGATGCGTTGAATAGAATTCTGCCGCTTGGCGTGTCGCACCCGGTGACGGCGATACTCCTGAACGATGCGGCGGACGCCTTGCGCGCGGTGAAAAAATTCAACGAAAAGCTGATTGGCGAGCTGGATACGGAGCGCTTCTTTTTCTGTGTGCGGCCGTACTACAAACCCTACCGCGTCGGCCGTCATGAATATCGCGGCGCCAATGCGGGTGACTTTTCGGGGATTAACGAGATTGATTTGTTGCTGGGGTTGTGCCGCGCCAATGACCCATACTATTCACAGCTTCTGGTCGACAAGATGTTGTTCATGATGCCGGCTGACCAGGCGTCGCTGCGCGATTGCATGTCGAAGCGGGCGTTGTTGGATGCGTTTCTTGATTGTGTGTCCTCTGCAAGCGAGGCATGGTTTCAAACCAACGCGGCTGCGTTTTTGGAGGTGTGCGCGCTGCATGGAGAGATCGCCGCGCAGCATCATGACCAACTGGTGGAAAAATTTATTGCCGGGCCGGCGGTCGCCATGTCCGGGCCGCAGCTCGAGCAAGTCACCGCAAGCGGCCCGCCATTGCCGGTGTTACTCAATGCGCTGGAGGTGTTGCGCGATTTGCGCGTTGCCGCCAAGCGCAGCGATATCGCAACGAGCCACGCGCAGATTGAGCAGTTACGAGGCCTTGTTTCGTAAATGCAGAGCGCGGCTCGTCAGTGTTTGGGATCAGGCTTTGCGGGCGTTAAAAATCCGCGTTGAAACCAACGCCCCACCAAAAGCCGCTGGCTTGCCTTGTGCCGAGGATAGCGTCGTCAATGACCGCGCCGCCGGCAATGTCCGAGCCGCCATAGCGCAGGCCGGTATAGACCGAACCATTATCGCTCAGCGTATAAGAGAGGTCCGCCGATGCGGTTCCATAAAGATAATCCGTACCGCCAGCATCGTCGAAGACATAACCGATATAGCCGCCGACATCGAAGCTGGTTTTTTGCCACAGTGGAAATGAGTAGGAAGCGTTGCCCTGGACGGTTGTCGTGTCGAGGAAGAAGTCATGATAGAGATAGACCGACGGCGCCAGGGGAACGTCAAACGCTAGGCCGATATAAG
>JAJFFZ010000097.1 GCA_021776395.1 Hyphococcus sp.
GCGCGCAGTTGAGCGTTTAGCATCACTCCACCACCTTCGGCACGTCAAAGAAATGGTCCTGCGTCTTAGGCGCATTGGCGACGATGTTGTCGGGCTGGCCTCCACCTGTCGGGCCCTCCGCCAACACATCTTCGCGCAGCGCGAGGCTGACATCGACGGTGGAGGCCATCGCCTCGACGCCTTCAATATCGACCTCGTTCAACTGCTCAATCCAGCCGAGAATGCCGGAGATTTCTTGAGCCAGCGGCTCAAGGCGCTCTTCCGGTTCGGCGATGCGGGCAAGGCGCGCCACTTTGCGCACGGTCTCTTTATCGACAGCCATGGGGGTCCAATCCGTTGTCTCGTCTATGTTGGCCTATCAACGGGCGCAAAAAGGTTCAAGAGGGCGCGCCCGCAGCCTCAAGCAACCGACCAACCTCGCGGCTCGGTTTGGCCAGCGGGGTGCGGACAAAATAGCGTAGCGCCGCGACAAAGTCCCGCTCGCCGCCGCGTTTAGCGACAAAGGCGTAAAAATCGCCTTGCGTATAGCCGTCGCTTTTCGCCTCGGCGATAAACCCCTTCCAGAAGTCCGAGACCGTCTCGCCATCGGCCCAGGACACCGCCACGGCGATAACATGACCGCAGGCGTAGAGCGCCCGGAAGCGCCCGCGCGCCTCTGCTGTGGCCAGCGGTCCGCCCCGCAGCTCATCGGCGCATTCGTCGCGCGCGCGGTCAAAATCGGCGGTATAGTCCTCAGCGTCCCACAGTCCGAGGGCGAGCAAAGTCTCCGCGGCGATAGCGTCGGCGGCGCCCTCATGGATCCACCCGGCGACGCTGTCTGAGCCCGGCCGCGCCGCCGCCTGCCACAGATGCACCGCCTCATGAATAGTCGCGCGCCGGAAGACGCCCAGCGCCTTGGGCGACGGCTCGCGCCAGGCGCCGCCCTCCAGCGTGATTTGAAATTGCGCCGGCAATGCATCCCCAGAATAGCTGAGGCGCCCCTGCTCTCGCCCCAGCGGCGCCGCCAGAAACAGGTTCGGCTTGACCGCCAGCGAAAACCCCAGCGCGCCGGCGAGATGCGAGAAAACGCGCGGCGTCAGCGCATAGAACTCATCGCTGATCCATTGCGGCGCGGCGCCATCCACCACCGCCATCACCTCGCGGGTCTCAACCGGCTCCAGCGGGCCCATATAAACAAACGCCGGATGCGCCATCGGGCTGCGCCAATCCACCAGACGGTCAGCGCGGGCGCCAAACGCCACCGCCTTGGCGCCCGGCTTCGGGATAAAACTAAACGTCGTATTCACCCGTCCGCCGCGCGCCGTCAGCGGCCAGAAGTGGCCGGTATAAACCATCACCCCGCCCTCGCCATAGGCGGTGATCGGCTGGTAGTTTTTCTGTATACGGATAAGGTCCGGCGATGCGGTCAGCACGATGTGGTCGAACTTCGCCCCGTCAGTGCGCGTAATGCGGTCGCCATCATCGAGCCGCGCAAGCGCAAAGCCCGGCGTTTCAATCTGCCAGCGGCGCGCACGATGCCCGGCGGCAAGCGCGCCGAAGGCGAGCGCCCGGCGGGGTTTTTTCAAATCATACGTAATCCGTAAAGCCCCGTCGCCGAGTTGCACAAGCGTCACGCGAATATCCGCCGGTCGGATGCGGTCTGCGCTAAGCACCACTGACGCCAGCACTATTGGCGCTAGCAACGCAATCCACCAGAGGGAAAATTTGTAATAGGGTTGCATGGTTTTCCTGCTCTAACCTTCAGTCATTCCCTAAACATCCCCATTTTACTGGAGGCGCATTCAGACCTCTCCATTGTCATCACCGGAGGTCGATGGTTCCCATCCATCTCCATTCCGCTGATCCAGGCCGGCGCTTTTTCGATGGGAATACCCTGCATCTCTGGATTGCCGGGACAAGCCCGGCAAAGACAATCTGAGTTTGGGTATTAATCAATTTCCCTCATATCCATCAGGCCCCTGATACCCTTGACGGTCCATGCTATCATAACGCCATGGCGGAGACATTTGAACAACTGGCGGCGGCCTTCGGGCATACGGGCGCGCTTTTGGGGCTCGATCTTGGCGAGAAAACCATTGGCGTTGCGGTGTGCGATCCCGCCCGCATGGTGGCGACGCCGGTGGAGACTATCCGCCGCAAGAAATTCACTGCCGATGCGGAGCGGCTCGCGAGCCTCGCCGCCGAGCGCAATGTCGTCGGCCTCCTTCTTGGCCTGCCGCTCAATATGGACGGCACCGAGGGCCCGCGCGTCCAATCCACACGGTCCTTCGCCCGCAATCTTGCCCGCATATTGCCGCTGCCGGTCGCCTTCTGGGACGAGCGGATGTCGACCATGGCTATGCAGCGCGATTTGATTGCGCTCGATACCAGCCGCGCCAAGCGTGCGGAAAAGATCGACGCCATGGCGGCGACGTTTATACTGCAAGGCGCGATCGACAGAATCAGGGGACTGAACCAATGAAACCGCAAACCTTACGCCATCTGATTATTGCGCTGCTCACGACCACCGGCATCTTCCACCTCGCCGTCGCGCTGCTCGGCGTCGCCCCGGGGCTGGCATGGCCGCTCACCGGCTTCGGCGCGGCCTTTATCGCGCTCAGCTTTTACGTCCGCAAAGACACCAATGACGGCTCCAAAAGCCATAGCCGCAACGCCATTCTGGCAACGCTTGTCGTCACGCTCGCAGGCCTCGGCCTCGGCGGCGCAAACTACCTCAGCCATGGCGGGCCCTTGGCGCTGCCGATTATGTTCGTGATCGATGTCGCGATTATCGCCGCCGGTGTGATGTGGCTGATGAAGACGCGGGCGAAAAGGAAGGCGTAAGGCTCAGTTGCATTAAGACCCCCATCGCCCCTTCGGGGCACTTCCCCCGCAAGCGGGGGAAGAATTACCTTCGCCGCGAACACGACATGATTCCTCCTCCGCTTGCGGGGGAGGTGTCAGTGAAGCGGACAGAGGGGGCAACAACGCTGGAAGAAGGGTAAACGCCAAAGCACAGGCAATCCAGCATGCAGCGAAGTCGCTGCTCCGCTCACTCCATGCATTCCATCGCCGCCCATTGCCTAATAAGGTCTTCACCATTAATGCTTCCGCTTTAATGACACATAGCAAACGCCCCTCACCGCCCGCTGGCGGCGTCACCGCGCGCCGCCTGATCAGCATTGATGATTTGAGCGATACTGAAATCGCTTATAGTCTCGACCTTGCCGAGCATTATGCCGGTTACCTCAAACGCTCCGAGCCGGCGCCGCACTGTCTTGCCGGGCGCACCCAGATCAATTTGTTCTTTGAAGATTCCACCCGCACCAATCTTTCTTTTGATCTGGCCGGCCGCAAGCTTGGCGCCGATGTCGTCAATGTGCCGGTGTCGGCCTCCTCGGTCCATAAGGGCGAAAGCCTGATTGACACCGCCCAGACGCTGGCGGCGATGGGCGCGGATGTAATGATTGTGCGCGCCAGGCAAGAAGGCCTGCATCAGCGGCTCGATCAATTGCTCGATTGCGTGGTCATTAATGGCGGCGCCGGCGCGCTTGAGCATCCCACGCAAGCGCTGTTGGATGCGGCGACGATCCGCTCAAAATTCGAAACGCTTGACGGTCTCACCATCGCCATTTGCGGCGATGTGAAACATTCGCGCGTCGCCGGCTCTGATGCGCGGCTGTTCACCCGGCTGGGCGCTGCCGTCCGCTTTGTCGGGCCAGCGGGGCTGATGCCTGATGATAATCAGTTTACGGATATTGAGCGCTGCGCAAATCTCAAAGACGGCCTCAAAGGCGCCGATATCGTGATGGGCCTGCGCATGCAGTTTGAGCGGATGCAAGCTGGCGGCAAAGAGGCGGCGCAAGGCTATTTCGAAACCTTCGGCCTCACCCACGATACCATGAAGCTTGCCAGCCCCGGCGCCTTCGTCATGCATCCGGGGCCGATGAACCGCGGCGTAGAAATCGACGGGGCGCTCGCCGACGACCCGGCGCGCTCGCTCATCTTGCAACAGGTGTTCTACGGCGTCGCGACACGCATGGCCGTGTTGGATGCGATGCTCTGCGCGCGCTGACGGCGTCATTTCATTTGAGCGTTTGATTTCATCCTCCCAGCGACGTACACCTTGTCCTCTCGCGAATGCTGTTGCGTCACCCATGCCCACCTCATGAACAGGACATATCCATGACTTCAACCGTCCTTGTCAGCGGCGCCACCGGCTTTGTCGGACTGCATACCGTCATTCAACTATTGCAAGAAGGCCATAGCGTGCGCGGCACGTTGCGCTCGCCGAAGCGCGAGGCGGAAGTGCGCGAGAGCGTCGCGCGCCATGTTGATGCCGGAGACCGGTTATCATTGCATCAGTGCGACTTGCTTAGCGACGACGGCTGGGATGCGGCGATCTCGGGCTGTGATTATGTGCTGCATGTCGCCTCGCCGTTCATCATCGGCGCGCCCAAGCACGAAGATGAGCTCATCATCCCGGCGCGCGACGGCGCGCTTCGTGTGCTTAAAGCCGCCGCCAAAGCCGGCGTCAAACGCACCGTCATGACCTCCTCGGTCGCCGCCGTTTCCGCCGGGCATGACCGCAACACGACGCATGTTTTCACCGAAGACGACTGGTCGATTACCGACAGCCCGGAAATCGGCGCTTATGAAAAGTCGAAAACCATCGCCGAGCGCGCGGCTTGGGACTTTGTCAAAAGCGACGGCGCGGGCATGGAGCTGGCGGTGATTAATCCGGGCGCCATTCTCGGACCGATCCTCAATGCCGACAGCGGCACGTCGGGCGAGATTGTGCGCCAGTTGATGGTGCGCGCCATGCCGGCCTGTCCGCGGGTCGGGTTTTCCTGCGTCGATGTCCGTGATGTCGCCGGCGCGCATCTCGCCGCCATGACGACGCCTGACGCTGCCGGCAAAAGATTTATCTGCGCGATTGAGTTCGCGTGGTTCAGCGATGTTGCAAAAATTCTCGACGCGCGATTTGCCAAAGACGGCTATAAAATCCCCACTGGCGAGCTACCCAATTTTGTTCCGCGCATCCTGCAATATTTCAATCCGTCCTTGAAAACGATTATTCCCAGCCTCGGCAAACGCCGCGACTATGACAATGCGCGCATAAAATCCGTCCTCGACTGGCGCCCGCGCTCGCTCGAAGAGATGAGTGTTTCCATGGCGGAAAGCATGATAGAATTTGGCGTGGTTTAGGGGCGGTTGATGACCATAGCACTGGCGGCAGTTCTCGGTTACTTGCTCGGCTCCGTGCCGTTCGGCCTGGTGCTGACGAAGCTTGCGGGGCTGGGCGATATTCGCGCCATCGGCTCCGGCAATATCGGCGCGACCAACGTGTTGCGCACGGGCCGCAAGGATTTGGCGCTGGCTACATTATTGCTCGACGGCGGCAAGGGCGCGATTGCGGTGGTGATCGCTTTGCTGTTCGGCTGGCGCCCGGAGGTTGCCGCCGCGGCGGCGTTTTTGGGCCATTGCTATCCGGTTTGGCTGCGCTTTAAGGGCGGCAAGGGCGTTGCAACCTTCATGGGCACGCTGTTCGCACTGCATGTGGTCGCCGGGCTGTTCGCCGGCGCCATCTGGCTCGCCAGCGCATATGTCACCCGCTACTCCTCCCTTTCCGCGTTGCTGGCCGCCGCCGCAACGCCGTTCGTTCTGTTCGCTCTAGGCAAACCGGATTTTGCGATTGCGGCATTGTTCATGGCGATACTGATTGTCATCCGCCATAAAGCCAACATCGCCCGGCTGCTCGATGGCGCAGAGCCAAAGATTGGCCGAAAAGAAGACGCCGATGCCAGCGCTTAGCGACAGTGAACGCCTCGACTGGCTGCAATTAATTCGTACCCCATCAATTGGGCCGATTACCTTTCATCGCTTGATCGCCAATTATGGTGACGCTGGCGCGGCGTTGCAGGCGCTGCCGGAACTCGCGCACAAGGCCGGGCGCAAAAAACCATTGCGCGCCGCTGACCGGGACGCGGCAAAAACAGAACTCGCCAATGCCGATCGCCAGGGCGCCCGCGCCATCGCGTTTTGCGAGGACGACTACCCCAAGGCCCTCGCCGCCATCGCCGACCCGCCGCCAATCATATACTTGCGCGGCCATGCCAGCCTGTTTGAAAAACCCGCCATCGCCATCGTCGGCGCGCGCAACGCCTCCGGCGTCGGCCGCAAAATCGCACGACAGCTCGCCGCCGATCTCGGCGCCGCCGGCGTGGTCGTCGTCTCTGGTCTCGCCCGCGGCATTGACGGCGCCGCTCACGAAGCCGCGCTGGAAACCGGGACCATCGCCGTCGTCGCCGGCGGCGTTGACGTTGTCTATCCACCCGAACATGACGATTTGACCGCGCGGATTGCGAGACAAGGCGCGGTGATTTCCGAATGCCCAATAGGTTACCGGCCGATAGCGCGGGACTTCCCCAAACGTAACCGGCTGATCTCCGGTCTCGCGCGCGGCGTCGTCGTGGTTGAGGCGGCGGCCAAATCCGGCACGCTCATCACCGCGCGCTTCGCGCTGGAACAGGGCCGCGAGGTTTTCGCCGTTCCCGGCTCGCCGCTCGATCCGCGATGCGCGGGCGCCAACCGCCTGATCCGCGACGGCGCCGTACTGACCGAACGCGCGGAAGATATTTTATCAATGCTAGCGCAACAGGAAGGCGGCGTTAGCGAGAGCCGGCGCGATCTGTTCGACTGGTCAGACGGCGCGCTACAGGAGCCCGACCCGGTAGCGCTCGTCTCTCTGCGCCGCCAGCTGTTAGAAATTTTGAGCTACACCCCGCTCCACCGCGACGAAATCCTGCGCGAAGTCAACGCGCCGCCAGGCCTGCTCGCCGACGCGCTGCTAGAGCTAACGCTCGCCGGCGAAGCGCAAGAGCACGCCGGCGGTCAGTTTTCTCTGGCGCCGCCGGAATAGGAGGGCATAATCAATCAGGACACGGAAATTCGCCGGTAGTAGACATTCGCGATTTATGGTATAAGCCCCAGAAACAGGGGAGCGAGTATGCTACTGTACTTCGTCATTGTTGTTGAATAATTTAGGCCAATTCTAGTAGTTCGGGGGCTTTCATGGTTCGATCTAAACGTACAAGAAGCCGGTTATCAGACGTGAGCCGTGCATTCGGGTTTACAGAACCAGAATATTCAAAAAATTACCAACCCCCGACTCTATTAATGTCCTGGGTGCGTTGGCATGGGCCATACAACTCATTCGATGAATGGATAGAAGCCGCTGAAAAATATCACGATAATGAACGAGTCAGGCTCTATATGGCGCTAGGAAAAAAACGGTGGTTTTCAATTTTAGATCAGCCGAAAGTGCAATATATAGGGCTGAATGCACGAGACTCGAATCTGAAATTACACAAAGAGATGGAAGACAAAAAGAATAGTAAGGGAAAGACGTTCGGTGCGGCCTTTAATGAGTTCTGGGTGGGAGAATTGATTTCAGATTGGGATAAAGTAGCCAAAAGTCGCTCAACGACAGAAGGATGCGACGCCGAGTCTGTGGAAATCGATACACCGAATAATGGTTTAACAAAGAATACCGAAAAGTCCCTAATTTTTGCTCTAAAGCCAGAGCAAGATGATAAAGATCAATTTGCACCGCCAGCCTTTTCATTTCGGATAATCAATCAAGTTTGCACGAACGACAAACATACCAAACGTATCATCAGGCGGTTCCAAAATCTTATACCCGACTACATTGAGTATAATCTTGATGGTGATGAAATTAAAAAGTACAGATTAACATTTGAGGATTGGTGATGCGCAGTCATTTTTGTTAGGCCCGCGAATAAGGTAGGTGTTCCCTCATGTTGTTCAGGGCATACCGACCGATTTCAAACACGCTTCCTCCCGTTGCGAATCTCAAGAGTTGCAGACTTCTGACCCAGCCTTAAGGCTTGCCATTGGATAGCTCCGGACGTTTTGCATCACGAATTCTACCGCCCGCACCGCCAACCCACGCCAGTCAAATAAGTCACAGCCCCACCACCTAACCACTTGCAGAAATCCGCCCCGCTTCCTCACAGGCGATCTTCAAAAACTGGTCCAGGGGCTCAATTCGCTCGCGCCTGGCGATTTGTTCCAGCGCCTTCAGCATATCGAAAATATACGCCGCTGTTTGGCCCTGCGAATCCTTGTCGCTTGGCTGTAAGAGTGTGACAACGTTATGTTCTACCATGACTTTTATATCTTTCTGAAACGAAACAAAGTCTACGTGCATACTGTACTTATCACAACTATCGGTAGATTTTCTAGAGCAAATATTAATAAATAGTTGAGGCCGGGCCGGGCCGGAGTTGACAGACAAGGGGGCGCCGACGCAATAACCCGCCCCATTCGCCAGTTCATGCCGTTTCGCCGGGGGTA
>JAJFFZ010000098.1 GCA_021776395.1 Hyphococcus sp.
GTCATTCGTGCCTGATTTGGTAACCGCGTTAATGATACCGCCGGTGGCGCGACCAAATTCAGCCGGATAACCGCCGGTTTTCACTTCAACAGATTTATAAAACTCAAACGGAACAACTGAGCCGCCGAGGCCATTGTCAAAGTTGGTCAGGTTCAACCCGTTGATGTAGTAAACGTTCTCACCAACAGAAGAGCCGCCGATCGCCGGCAGGTTTTGGCCGCCATTGGCCAGAGTTGAAAATGCTGAGTCGCCAAGCACTGTGCCCGGGGCAAGCAGTGTAACGGCTGTAATGTTACGCGCAATCGGCACAGTCTTGACCAGCTCTTCGAGATCAATATTTACGCCGACAGTGGTGTTGGCGAAGTCGAGGTTCTGGCGTGTGCCGGAAACAACGATTTCATCACCCGCAGCGCCGACAACGAACGTATAGTTCGTCGACGTACCTGCAATAATGCGCACATTATCGAGCGTAGATGTACCAGCGCTTGATGTAACGGTTACGGTGTAGGAGCCCTGTGGCAAGCCAGAAAGACGGAATGTACCGCCTGAGCTCGAAGTGGTCGTCCGCGTGAAGCCCTGAGCATTGGACGTCACCGAAACGGAAGCGCCGCCAACAGCGGCGCCAGAAGCGTCCGTCACGTTGCCGTCGAGGCCCCCTGACGTGAAGTCTTGCGCGAAAGCCGGCGCAAAGGCCGACGTCGCCACAAGAGCCGCGGGCGCGAGCGCCGCTACGGCCGCACCCAATAAGGCGCGTGAGCGTATAGATCTTGTCATTTATTATCCCTCCGGTTGGTTCGGAGGCATGCAGAAACAGCAAGCGCACCAGCGCCCGTCTTTACAGACTTACTCAACTACATCCCTCCGGTTTTGCGTGGGAAGCTTGTCCGATATATCTGCTGGTGACAAAATCGATGCGCGTCACATCAAGTAAGCCAGTATTCACAAATATATCGGCGGAAGCGCCCCCCGCCTGGCGCGAACCTAACGGCGATATTTGAGTAGGGTCAACAAAAGATCGCCAGCCGGGATGCTTTGAAAGCCAAGCGTGCCAAAATGGCAACAGCATTTTCGGCTATCGGTAACGAGTTGGAAATCTTGGTTAAAAGAATGTTAAGGCCATTTTACGTTGCAACGCAACATGAAACGGGTCAGCCTTTGTGCTCAAAGCGGTGATAAAGCCCACAACGGAATGCAGAGCATTCAAAATCGACCTCACAATGCGGGAATACGGTATGAAACAATATGATAGCCGGTTAATCAGCGTTGGTGGCGATTTGAACATCGCCATGCAAAAATATGCCGGCGGCTCAAAAACGCCCGTCCTGTGCATTCCGGGTCTGACCCGCAACGCCAGCGATTTTGATGACCTCGCGCCTAAAATCGCCGCCGCTGGCCGCGACGTTATTACGGTCAGTCTGCGCGGGCGCGGGCGCTCGGACTGGGACCTGAACTATCTCAACTACCACCCGGAGATATATCGCAATGATGTTCTGACGGTGCTGGATGCATTTGGCGTCCGGCAGGCGATTTTTGTCGGCACGTCGCTTGGCGGAATCGTGACGATGGCGGCGCATGCCTTTGCGCCGGAGCGCGTTAAGGCCGCGGTGCTCAACGATATCGGCCCGGAACTGGCCCCGGAGGGGATTGCCCGCATCGCCGGTTATGTGGGCGCGGGCGCGGGCGCCGGGCCTGCAACCTCGCTTGAAGAGGCGGCTGCGCGCATCCGGGCGGTCAACGAGGTTGCCTTCCCCGATGCGAGCGACGCTGAATGGCTGGTGTTCGCCCGGCGCACGTTCAGCGAGACCGACGCTGGCGAGTGGGTTTTAGATTACGATCCCAATATCGCCCGCGCATTGATGGAGCTTGGCCCGGCGCCGGATCTGTGGCCGGCGTTTGAAAGCCTTAAAGCCATCCCGACCCTGGTGCTTCGCGGCGGCTTAAGCGATTTGCTGTCGCCGGAGATCGTCTACAAAATGCGCGAAGTACATCCAGATTTCGACTATGCGGAAGTTCCACGCATCGGCCATGCGCCGATGATGACCGAGCCGGCGGCCTGGGCGGCGCTTGAGACATTCCTCGCCGAAATCGACTGACGCTGAGCGGCGCTCAGCCGGCGGCGCCATGAATACCGCATTCAGTTTTCGCCGATCCGCGCCAGCGCCCGGCGCGCACATCCTCGCCGGCGGCGACCGGATGGGTGCATGGCCAGCAACCAATCGACGGATAGCCTTGCGCGACCAGCGGATGCGCCGGCAAATCGTTCGCCGCAGCATAGTCGGCAACCGCTTCACTCGGCCAGCGGATCAACGGATTGACCTTGATATGCGCGCCGCCGGCCTCAAACGCCGGCAGGTTGATGCGGCCGGCGCCATGAAATTGTTTGCGGCCCGTTATCCAGGCGTCAAAACCGTCCAGCGCCGCGGCCAGCGGCTCAACCTTGCGCAACGTGCAGCAGGCGTCCGCATCGCGTTTCCACAAATCCCCGTCGCTGTCATGGGCCTCAACATCTTCCGGTCTCGGACGAATATCGCGAACATCCGTAAGGCCAAGCTGATTGGCGAGCTTGCGGCGATAGCTCAGCGTTTGCGCGAAATGTTTGCCGGTTTCGAGGAAAATCACCGGAACGGATTTGTCGATTTGCGACACGAGATGCAACAGCGCGGCTGATTCTGCGCCAAAGGACGACACCAGAGCAATGCGGCCCGGAAATTCTGTTTCAATGGCGTGACGCAAAATCTCTTGCGCATCCGAGCAGGAATATTGCATCGCCAGCCGGCGCGCGCGCATGTCGAGTTCAGTTTCCGGACGGGTTTCGGCCGGCGCCAGCGTTGCTAGGTTAATCGTCATGTCAAAAAATCCGTTACGCTGCGGCGGGGCGGTCAAGGCGGCGGCGCCAGACCGGTTCAGCGCGGTCGGCGGCGGGCTGGTAGGCGAAGGAAAATTCCGCCAGCGCCGCCGTTGCGGCGGCGGCGTCTTCGCCGGCAAATTCAAACGCATCAAAACCGCAGCGCGCCATGAACAAAGCCTGATCACGCAACACATCTCCGCGTGCTCTAATCTCACCAGTATAGCCAAACCGTTCGCGCAATAGCCGCGCTTGCGAATAGGCGCGCCCGTCCTTGAAGGTCGGAAACTTTAAAATAATAATCCCGAAGCTGGAGAGGTCTTCGGCTAAGTGCTCAACGCCGATATCATTTTCGATGACCAGCGCCGTCGCGGCGGCATGGGCTTGCGGGTTGTCGCACCAGTCCTCAAGGCTGACTTCCTGCAACGGCTCTTCCAGCGCGGGCGCAAAGTCGGTTCCGGATAATTTAAGCAGCGGCATAAAGCGCCTCCTTGAAGGGGTCTGCGCCGAGGCGCCGGTAAGTATCGATAAATCGTTCATTGTCCTGACGGTTTTCGCGGTAGCAATCGACCAGCTTTTCAACCGCGCCCACCGCATCGCCGGACGACAGCCCGCGCCCGACAATCTCGCCGAGAGATGCGTCTTCCGCGCCCGAACCGCCAAGCGTGATCTGGTAGAATTCCTCGCCTTTTTTATCGACGCCGAGAATGCCGATATGGCCGACATGGTGATGGCCGCAGGCTTTGAAGCAGCCGGAAATTTTTATTTTTAACTCGCCAATCTCTTCCTGCCGTTCAAGGTCGCCAAACCGCTCTGCAATGCGTTGCGCGATGGGGATCGAGCGGGTGTTGGCGAGCGTGCAATAATCGAGGCCGGGGCAAGCGATGATGTCGCTGACGAGGCGAATATTGGGGGTCGCCAACTCCTGCGCTTCAAGCACTTTCCACACCGCGTAGAGGTCGTGTTTCTTGACATGCGGCAGCACCAGATTTTGCTCATGCGTCGCGCGGATTTCATCTTGCGAATATTGCGCG
>JAJFFZ010000099.1 GCA_021776395.1 Hyphococcus sp.
CGAGCACAAGGCGTTCCGTATCCAGACGCTCATCTTCTTGCGCCAGGGTCAGCGCGGCGTAAATATCGCCAGCGCGCTCCTGCCCCAAAAGCGCTTTGCCGCGGCAGATGGTGTCCAGCGCCTCACGCCGGGAATATCCTCGCGGCCGGTTGCTGTCGACAATCATGACGGCGTAGCCCGCCTTGTTCGCAATATCAGCCCACTGACGATGAAACTCCGGACGCATTCCGGCGCAGCCGTGAAACTGAAGCACCACCGGAAACGGCGCCGCGCCGCTTTCGGGCAGCCGAATGTCGATAAAATCCCGGATGAGATCCTGGCGTTGGGCGAGATCGGTTTTTTCGATTTTTGAGGCCAGCCACGCCATCATCAGGGGCTCCCTATACCAGAACAAAGCGCCGGCAACGCCGACGATCACCAGTAAGATTGCGCGCCAATGTTTCAGCATGGAATCCTCAAAGCAGATTGGCCTGTTCGCCCAGGGCTTTTAGGGGCTGGGCCGGACGGGCGCCGAAATGGCTGATGACTTCGCTGGCCGCAAGGGAGCCGAGCGCACCCGCTTGTTCCAGTGGGAAGTTGCGGGCCAGGCCGAACAGCAATCCGGCGGCATAGGCGTCGCCGGCGCCGGTTGTGTCTTCAAGCGATACCGGCGGCACAGCTGCGATACGCACCACATCGCCGTCGCGCGGGATCAGCACCGAGCCTTTTTCCGACAGCGTCACTGCGGTCAGCGGACATAGCGCGCGCGCTTTATCGGCGATGGCGTCAATGTCGTCGCTCCCGAACAGCGCAATTGCTTCTTGATCATTCGCAAGCAGAATATCCACATGTTCGCCGATGAAGGAATGTAACGCATCAAACTGGCGCTCGACACAGCTTGAATCGGAAAGCGTTAGCGCTGCGCGCTTGCCGCTTTCTTTGGCGATGGCGCAAGCCCTGGTAAAGGCGTCGCGGGCGATCGGTTGTTCAAATAAATAACCCTCGAAAAAGGTGATCGCTGCGCGCTTGACCTGAGCCGGGTTGATGTCATCCGGCGATATAAGACCGGCGGCGCCCAGAAATGTGGTCATCGACCGTTGAGCGTCCGGCGTCACATTGATGAGGCAGCGGCCGGTCGCCGGTCCGCCGCGCAACGGTGAGGTTTCAAATTCAACACCCATGGCGCGCAGATCATGGCGAAAGATTTCACCGAGCGCGTCATCGGCGACCTTGCCGACAAACCCTCCCTTGCCGCCAAGCGAGGCGATGCAGGCGATGGAATTGGCCGCCGATCCGCCGGAGATTTCAACCCCCGCCGCCATAGCGCCGTAAATCACGCCCGCCTGCTCCTCATCAATCAGGATCATTCCGCCCTTGGGAATGTCATGGGTTTTCAGAAAGGCGTCTTCAGCTTTGGCGAGAACGTCGACAATAGCATTGCCGACGCCAATGACGTCGAGCTCGTTTGTAGTGAGCCCGTTTGAAACCAGATTATCTTGCGGCATGGATGGTCCTTAATTATCGGCTTAGCCCCGGCTGGCTTATAGGTATCGATCTGCGGCGAGGCAAGGCGCGGTCTCGCGTTTGCCGGAAGCCGCCTCGGTTGAAGACGGGCGCGGGCGCGACTATCGTTCGCCCGGCGCCCCAGGAGTTTAAACGAGAGGCTTTTTTGTGAACCGGATGTTTGCCAAATATTTTGGCCAGAGCTTTGTTCGATATTTTATATCTGGCGGTGCGATGTTTCTTGCTGCAGCCTGCTCTACGCTATCGGATATCAGGCCGGCGGCCGCGCCGCAGCAAGCGGCCGCGCCATCTACGCCGATCTATGTTCTCAGTGACATTCTGGGCGCCCCGCCGGCGTCAATTGATGCGCTGCTCGGCGCGCCATCACTGACCCGCCGCGAGGGAGACGGCGAATATCGGCGCTATGGTCTTTCCACCTGTACGCTGATCATTATTCTGTATCCGAATGATGCGGGCGCTGTTCGCGCCGCCCATGTGGACACCGCGGCTCAGAATGCAAGCCAGGAAAAGCCTGATCTCAACGCCTGCCTCGCCGCGGGTTAAGGTTTGGCGGAACCAAAAGCCTTTCGCCCCGCGCGCGAAGGCGCGCTGTCTATAAATTGACCGCCTTCACGGTCGGGCGCGTTAACCGTTGCACTCTTTTCGCTCGATGCTCTTGGCGTCATCGGGAGGCGGCTTGCCGGGAAGAATGCTAAATCGTTCTTCCGAATATTTCAGGAAAAACACCAGAATCGCAGCGGGAATGCCCACAAGCGCCGTGATCACGAAAAACCAGGGAAAGCCTGCGGCCTCGACCATGAAACCGGAAAACCCACCGACAAATTTTCCGGGCAGGGCGTAAAATGAACTGAACAACGCATATTGCGTCGCTGTAAACGCCGTGTTGGTCAGGCTCGACATGTAGGCGATGAGGATCGTGCCCGCCGCGCCATAGGCGATATTGTCAACGATCACCGCAAAGGCCAGCCCGCCCGTCGTGGCGTCCGACATGGCGAGCCAGCTGTAGATCAGGTTTGTCACCGATTGTGAAACAACGCCAAAAAACAAACTCCATTTGAAACTAAGCCGTGAAACAAGAACGCCGCCGAGAAAAACGCCGAACAATGTGGCGAATAATCCGGCGCCGGAACGCACCGCGCCGATGGTCGTCTTGTCATAGCCAAGATCGATATAGAGCGGGCCGGTCATATAGCCCATGAGAAAATCCGGTACGCGAAACAGGGCGATGAACAGCAAAATCACCAAGGCCTGTATGCCGTAGCGGGAAAAGAAATCGCGAAAAGGTCCGATAATAGATCGCGACATGGTCTCCGCCAGACCTGTATGCGGCGGCGGCTCATAGGCGCGAACCTCAACCTTGGGCGCGAAGATGGCGGTCAGCAAGCCAATGCCCATTAACAGCGCCATGAACTGATAGGCGGCGGGCCAACTGATATTATCGGCGACGATCAATGCGCCTGCGCCGGCCACCATGATCGCAACGCGATAGCCGTACTGATACATTGCCGCCATGACGCCCTGTTCTTCATCTGTCGCAGCTTCGATACGCCAGGCGTCGATGG
>JAJFFZ010000100.1 GCA_021776395.1 Hyphococcus sp.
GGCTTTCCATGGATCACGAACGATACGCCGCTACAACATTGACCTTTATGCGCCTGGCAATGATAAAACTATGCGTCCGACGATTGGCCAGATCCTGAATTCCCGGACAGACTCTAAGAGAGCAAGAAAAGAATTTCAGCAATAATGGTGACTGTAGGAGTATGAAAATGGAACGTTTGATAACTGCAAGTCAAGTACTGGATATGACAGGTTATAAGAGTCGAACGACCCTTTGGAGAAAGGTAAGAGCAAAAGTTTTTCCGGCTCCGGTGAAGCTCGATGGCGTAGCCTTGAGGTGGCGCGAAACAGAGGTAATGAAATGGATTGACTGCGCGCCTGTCCAATCTTATGGCGGCAACAATCAGACTTGATGAAGTGTGTTTGCAGTTATCTGTGCTGGTTACCGCAAAAATGCTTTCTTTTACGAGTTAATTTGCTTTCGAAGCGAATCTAAGATTTTGGTCCCCCATAAACCAAGGGCGGCACGGCGTTCTTCTAAGAGGTCATACATATTATATCGTGACGTCACGGAGGCCACTCCCGCTGCTGTTAATGCATGGGAGAGCAGTGCGCTAATAACGTAAGGGGAAACGCCATCGCTGGCGAGGAGTGTGGCGCCTGAGTGACGAAGACTATGAAGTGTTCCCGCGTGGTTTTTAAATCCTGCTTTACGTTTTGTTCGAGGAAATGCGCGAGACATCGCGTTTCGCTGCATATGGGCATCTGTTTTTGAGGATGACGGGAAGAGAAAACCCCAATCGGATTCTGGACGTAACGGGTGGTTTTTTATCTCATCGATCAATTCTAAGGCAGCGTCAGAAAGTGGTACGACCTCTGAGCGTCGGCCCTTCATACGTTTGGAAGGGATACGCCAAAGATTTCCATCGAACTCGCTGAGTTCTGCACCCGCGCATTCGCCCGCTCGTTTAAGCGTCAACATAGAAAGTTGAATTGCCTTCGCCGTAAGTGGGTGAACATTTGAATCAGGATTGTCCAGCATTACCCAAATCTTCGCTAGCTGTGCGAGGCTGAACCACTCTTCTTTCGCTTCTTCAGGTAGTTTCTCGATGCACTTAGAAGGATCGTCACATTGGGCTAACTCAAAGAGGGGACGAATCATCGTCAATACACGATTGTGCGTTGTCGCCTTGCCAGCAGTCTCAAGCGGGCGCATCACTTTTGCAATGTCGGCTGGCGTTACAACCTCTATCGGTAATTTACCGATAGCCGGGGAGACGTGCAGTTTCAGCCGCATCTCAATATCGTAGAGGTAACTTTCACGACGTCCACGTCTTCTAAGGCGTGATTTATAAAGCTCAATTACATCGTCGACTGTGTTGGGTGAATTCGAATCCGCACGTTCCATTTCGCGTTCCATGGCAGGATCGTCTCCTGCTTGAACTCTTGCCAGAATCTCCGTTGCTTTTTTGCGCGCATCCTTAAGCAAAATCTGATTGGACTCGTCACCGAAGACGCCAAGAGCAATACGTTTGCGCCGACCGCTGAACCGATATCTTAGATTAAAGACCTTTCTACCGCCTGCGTTTACACGCAGTGTTAAACCGCCCATCGTTAGGTCAGCGTAGTCGATAAGCTGCTCCCCTTGTGGACATTTGGCGCTTCTTATGAATCGATCCGTGAGTCGGGCGCTTGGCATGCTGTGCCTCGTTGTGTAACGATTTTCACGATCCACTTCACGCCACTACAATCGTTAGAGCAATTATTGGGTCCAAAAAGCATGCAACTGTGTGAAACCGAATGGAACGGTATTAACCAAAGTTATTTAACAATTACAGCACCATAGGCGCAAAATGGAATGTTGTAAAATATCTTGAAACAGCAGTTCGATCGGTCTCCAAAACCGAGGGTCGGGGGTTCGAGCCCCTCCGCCCCTGCCAGTCGCCCAGACGTTATTGCGCCGAACATTTTCTGTTAATTTCAAACTAACGTCGTCAAAGTCTTTTCTGCGGCCATATCGGCGATGTTGTCGCGGCTGACGGCGCCGGATGGCTTGAACCAGTTATGGGTCCAGTTGAGCATGCCGAAAAACAGCATGACATGGGCTCTTAGCCGGCCATGATCGAGATCGGTTGCCGGCGCGGCGCGTTTTAGAAGCTCCTCGGCAAAGTCGATGATCTGGCGTTGCTTGGCAATGATTTCCTTTTGCTCAAGTTTTGGCAGGTTGCCCAATTCGTATAGCAATACCTTCTGGCTGTTGGCGGCGCCGGTATATCGCCGCATCAATCCGCGCGATAATTGTCGGAATAAATCCGCTGGCGCGCCGTCCTTTACCTCAAGGCCTCGAACAACTCCCAGCAGTAATTCCATATGCGTATTCATAACGTCGAATAAAATTTCTTCCTTGGACGAATAATAATGATAGATGAGCGATTTGGATGTGTTGCAGGCGGTTGCAAGCTCGAGGATTGAGGCGCCGTCGAATCCGTCACTAGCGAACAGCTTTGCGGCTTCTTTTGTGATGAGCGCGCGCTTCTGGTCGTAATCGGCGGCTTGTTGTCTGGCCATGTGCCTTGCTCGCTAGGTTTTAAAGATCGCTAAATCGCGTTCATGGTCAGGAGGTCATAGCTCGCCACCGCTTCGTCATTCTGATTGGTGACCAGAACATCCCACCGGACTTCTCCATATTCAACATTGCGTTTCTTTTTGGATTTTGCGGTGAGGCGGACTTTAATGGTGTCGCCCGCGGGGACGGGGGTGAGGAAGCGCAGTTCATCAAGCCCGTAATTGGCCAGGACCGGGCCTGGTGCGGGATCGACAAAAAGCCCTGCTGCGAAGGAGAGCAAGAGGTAGCCGTGAGCAACGCGCCCCGGAAAGAAAGGATTGGCCCTTGCGGCCTCGTCGTCCATGTGGGCGTAGAAATTGTCGCCGGTAAATTCGGCGAAATGCTCGATGTCTTCGAGCGTGATGGTGCGGGGGTTGGTTTCAATGGTTTTGCCGATTGCAAGTTCGCCAAACTTCAGCCGGAACGGGTGTGGCGCGCCGGCGTCGATGTCTGCGCCCTTCATCCAGCTATGGGTGACGCCGGTGATGATGGCGGGCGAGCCTTGTATCGCGGTGCGCTGCATATAATGTTTGACGCCGCGCACGCCACCGAGTTCTTCGCCGCCGCCAGCGCGCCCAGGGCCGCCATGAACCAGAACCGGCAAAGGCGATCCGTGCCCGGTGGATTCCTTGGCGCTGTCGCGGTTGATGATGGCGATGCGGCCATGATAGGCGCCGGCGCCGAGTGCGAAGTCGCGCGCGACCTCTCCGTCATGGGTGAATAGCGACATCACGAGCGAGCCTTCGCCACGATTGCAAAGCGCGATGGCGTCTTCCATGTCGCTATAGGGCATTAATGTGGATACCGGTCCGAAAGCCTCGACCTCATGCACTTTTGTAGCGTCTCCCGGATTGTCGCAGCGGAGCAGCACCGGCGAAATGAATGCGCCGCTATTGAGGTCGGCGCCGATCACCTCGACCTTGTTTGGGTCGCCGAAGACGATTTCAGCCTCGCTCGCCAATACCGCAATTTTCTCGCGCACATCATCACGCTGCGCCTGGCTGACCAGCGCGCCCATGCGCACATCATCATTGGCCGGATCGCCAACGGTGATTTTCGCAAGGCGGGCTTTCAGCGCGTCTTCTGCGGTGCTAAGAAGGCCCACCGGTACGATCGCTCGCCGGATCGCGGTGCATTTTTGCCCGGCTTTAACCGTCATCTCACGGACGACTTCCTTGATGAAGAGGTCAAACTCCGGCGTGTCGGCGCCAGCATCCGGTCCCAGCACCGATGCGTTCAATGAATCCTGTTCAGCGACAAAGCGCACGCTCTGGCTGGTAATGCGCGGGTGGTTTTTTAACTTGCCCGCAGTTTGCGCTGAGCCGGTAAACGAGACGATATCCTGCCCGGTCAGATGATCGAACAGATCGCCAACCGATCCGACGATAAGCTGAACTGCGCCATCGGGAAGCCGTCCGGTTTCCACCATGATGTGCAACGCCGCCTCGGCAAGATAGGCGGTGTTGGTGGCCGGTTTAACGATGGCCGGAACGCCCGCGAGCAGGGTTGGCGCCAGTTTTTCGAGCATGCCCCAGACCGGAAAGTTAAACGCATTGATATGAACCGCGACGCCGTGGCGCGGCGTATATATATGCTGGCCCATAAACGTGCCTTCGCGCGAAATTTGCTCCGCCGGGCCATCCATTAAAACTTTGTCGTCGGGCAAATGCCGCCGGCCTGCTGACGACATGGCGAATAATGTCCCGGCGCCGCCTTCAATATCGATCCAACCGTCTTTGCGGGTCGCGCCGGTCTGGAAGTTCAGCGCATATAGCTCTTCTTTATGCTCCATAATCGCTTTGCCGAGGTCTTTTAAAATATAGGCTCGGTCATGGAAGGTAAGTTTGCGCAAAGCCGGGCCGCCGATAGTGCGGGCGTGATCCAGCATCGCCTTGAAGTCGAGGCCGGTTGAGCTGGTTTGCGCAACCGTTTCGCCGGTGACAGCCGAGGCGATATCGACCAGCCCGCCGGCGCCTTCGATCCATTTTCCCGCAGCAAAGTTTTTTAAGATTGGCGCTGACATCACTCTCTCCAGTATGGTTCTAAATTTATTGGCCTTTAAAGGCGGGCTTGCGCTTGTTCATGAAGGCATCGACGCCTTCGCGATAGTCATCCGTTTTGCCGAGCTTGCGTTGCAGGTCGCGCTCGAGGTCGAGTTGCTGATCGAGCGAGCGTGACCATGTGGATCGGATCGCCTGTTTTGTTTCCGCTAGCCCTCGGGTGGGCGCCGCGGCGAATTTTGCTGCCAGTGCGTCGGCTTCCTCAGTAAGCTTGTCGTCATCGACCGCATTCCAAATGAGGCCCCATTCTTCGGCTTTTTCCGCAGGCAACGGATCGCCGGTGAGGGCGAGACCGAGCGCACGGGCTTGTCCCGCCAGGCGCGGCAAAACCCATGTGCCGCCGCTATCGGGAACAAGGCCGATATTGGCGAAGGACTGGATGAACTTGGCGCTCCTGGCCGCAACAACGATATCGGCGGCGAAGGCGATATTGGCGCCCGCGCCCGCAGCGACGCCGTTGACGGCGC
This sequence comes from Hyphococcus sp., assembly GCA_021776395.1. Classification (GTDB taxonomy): domain Bacteria; phylum Pseudomonadota; class Alphaproteobacteria; order Caulobacterales; family Parvularculaceae; genus Hyphococcus. The sequence goes on from JAJFFZ010000100.1 coordinate 5,091, forward strand.
AAATCACCGGCATCTCCAAACTGGTCAGTCGACGGATTAATGGGTTGTAGCGGTCTTCTAGCGATTCTCCCAAATCAACGCCTTCGCCGTCCGGCGAAACCGCGCGGTCACCGAGGTCTTGCCCGGCGCAAAACCCGCGCCCGGCGCCGGTGATGAGCAAAACCCGAACCGACTTATCGGCGTCGATGCGATCAAGCGCATCGCGGACTTCTTCATGCATCTGGACGGTAAAACTATTGAGCCGGTCCGGGCGGTTTAGAGTGAGCCGCGCGGCGGCGTCTTCTATGGAGAAAAGGATGGTCTCATAGGCCATATGCATTCTCGCCCGAATGGGGCCTCCCTTGCCGGATTTGAATTGGCGTTGCATCGCTTGCAGCGTTCATATAATCGAATGTCCGGTCGGTCAATTATGTGACGAATGCTTGGCGCAACGAGATGAGGGTTTGGCGATGACGGTGCGGATGAATGACGAAGCGCTTGGGAAGGCCATCGCAGAACAGCTTTTCTCCGCTGAAGGCACAGCAAAGGCTTGGGATCTTAAGCTTGAAGATGCAGGCGAGGGGTGGGCGCGCGCATCGATGGTGGTGCGCGATGATATGTTAAACGGTCACGGCACGGCGCATGGCGGTATGATTTTCGCGCTGGCAGACACTGCATTTGCCTGGGCTTGTAATTCTCACAACGTCAAAACTTTTGCGCAACATGCCGCGATCAGTTTTTTGAGCCCCGCCCATAGTGGCGAGCGGCTGGAGGCTGAGGCGCGCGAGCAATCTTTGAGTGGGCGCACGGGCGTGTATACGGTAAATGTTTTGGGTGAGGACGGGCGCGTTGTCGCCATCTTCCAGGGCCTGTCACGGACGGCAGGCGGTCCAGTGATTGAGACAGGAGAGTAATTACATGACGGACGCCTATATTTGCGACGCTATCAGAACCCCGATCGGGCGTTATGGCGGGGCTCTTGCGATGGTGCGGGCCGATAATCTCGCGGTGGTTCCGTTACGCGCGCTGAAACAGCGCAATGAGAAAATTGACTGGGCGGCGGTAGATGACCTGATCATGGGGTGCGCCAATCAGGCTGGCGAGGACAATCGCAATGTCGCGCGGATGGCGGCGCTGCTGGCGGGGCTCGGCGAATGTGTGCCGGGAACGACCGTCAACCGTTTATGCGGCTCAGGCATGGATGCGGTGACGATTGCGGCGCGTTCGATCAAGGCTGACGAGGCGAACCTGGTTATCGCCGGCGGCGTGGAATCAATGTCGCGCGCGCCGTTTGTGATGGCCAAGGCGGAGGCGGCGTTCTCCCGCAAGGCGGAAATTTTCGACACCACGCTTGGCTGGCGTTTTGTTAATCCGGTTCTGAAAGATCAGTACGGAATTGATTCCATGCCGGAGACGGCGGAAAATGTCGCCGAACAGTTTGGCGTGTCGCGTGTGGATCAGGATGCGTTCGCCCTGCGCAGTCAGCAACGCACGGCCGTTGCCCAAGGCTCGGGAAGGTTGGCGGCGGAACTTACCCCGGTTGCAATCCCGCAACGGAAGGGCGATCCGAAAATTGTCGATCGGGATGAGCATCCGCGCGAAACCAGTCTTGAGATGCTTGCAAAGCTGAAACCCTTTGTAAAAAAGGATGGCGTCATCACCGCCGGCAATGCATCGGGCGTTAATGATGGCGCGGCGGCGATGATTGTCGCCTCTGAAGCGGCGGCGAAAAAATATGGCCTCGCGCCGCGGGCGCGTTTTGTCGCCGGCGCGGTTGTCGGTTTGGCGCCGCGCATCATGGGTTTTGGTCCGGCGCCGGCGGCAAAGGCGGTGCTCGCCAAAGCCGGCCTGTCGATCAGCGACATGGATGTGATCGAGCTGAACGAGGCGTTCGCCGCGCAGGCGCTGGCGACCATGCGCGACCTTGGCCTCGCCGATGACGCCGCGCATGTGAACCCCAATGGCGGCGCGATTGCACTCGGCCATCCGCTCGGCATGTCGGGCGCCCGGCTTGTGTTAACCGCAACCGAGGAGCTACAACGCACCGGCGGGCGCTACGCGCTTTGCGCCATGTGCATCGGCGTCGGCCAGGGGATTGCCTGCATAATTGAGCGTGTGTGAGGGGAATGTGTTGCCCCAAACTCTCCTCGCACAATGGCATGCAACGCCTAAGGAAGACACGGTCGCCATCGTCATGCCAGACGGATGCCGCGATCTCATTATGAGAACATCACAGGGAGAAAAACCGCAATGGTTTATCTCCTCACTGGAGGATCATACTTACACAGTTTCGATCCAGTCTGGTGTTTTTATGAAAGGGTTTAGACTGAAGCCTGGCGCCCGCATTGACGAACAGCGATTGCTCGCGTCAGTTCAAAACCAAGATTATGACGATCAAGGTTTGTGTGACCGGATAAATAGTTTTAGCTTTCTGTCACGCTCGGTGGTTGAGGCTCTAGATTGCCTTGCTTGCGATGCGGAGTCGGTTGCGTGCGCAGCGGCTGAGCTGGGCGTAAGCCAAAGAAGCTTGCAAAGGCTTTTGTTTAGAGAGACTGGCCGGTCGCCGTCATATTGGATGTTGCTGGCACGCGTCAGGCAGACGGCGCGCAGCATGCTTGAACCATTTCTACAGCCGCCCACCTTGGCCGAAACTGCCCTTATGCACGGCTATGCAGACCAGGCGCATATGAGCCGAGAATTTAAGCGATGGCTGAATATCAGCCCCTCAAAGCTGCGTCGTGGTGGCGAACCGTTCGATCAATTAAACGAACGTGGATACGGTTAACCGCTAACGGGCGTACAAATTTCGATCAGATAGCCATTACTATCGGCCACATAGGCCGTAGTTTGGCCCCACGGCATGTCTTCAGGTTCTTGCACCAGCATTGCGCCCGCAGCCAATGCTTTTGCAACGCCTGCGGGGACATCGTCTGTCTCAAAAGCAATTTCAAAACTGGGCTTTCCGGAAATAGCGGGAGCTGGAGTTTTGCCAAGGCTCGTCATGAGTTCGAGCGACGAGAATGAAAGTGTCGTTGAACCAGTCTCCAACTCGCCATAATCTCCGCTTTCGTGTAACATTTTTTGTTTGAGGCCAAATGCGTTACAAAAAAAGGCGAGGGTCTCTTCTACATTCTTGACGTAGAGAATTGTATATTTAAATTTCATGTCCTTGGGGCTCCGATACCTTAATTTGCAAGGTGTTGACTGGCGAGCATATGCCGTGTGCGACCACGCATCTTGAAGATATGCGACAGGCGGCCACGTTCCGGTATCGTGAAGAGATCGCGGCTTAATAGAGATATCGTTGGGCGTAGTAACGAAAAAGAAGAATATGCGGGTTAGAGAATTAGTTGACCGCTCGGTCGGTTAATTCTATATAACCAGTGTCGGCGCTATTTCAGAATGTAAGTTTAACTGTTCAATCACGCTCGCATTCGCTTGTTTTTGGAGGCTTTTTTGTACGCACAGGAAGTAAAATCTACCGGCAAGGGCGTCAAATCTCTTGATGAGATGGAACCGATTGAGCGGGCCTTTCAGGAAAAGGTCAATGCCGGCATCAAGATCGAGCCCAAGGACTGGATGCCGGAGGGCTATCGCAAAACGCTGATCCGCCAGATCTCACAACATGCGCATTCGGAAATAGTCGGACAGCTACCGGAGGGCGCCTGGATCACCCGCGCGCCAACGCTGGAACGCAAGGCGATTTTGATTGCAAAAGTTCAGGACGAGGCCGGCCACGGGCTTTATCTTTATTGCGCGGCGGAAACGCTCGGCGTATCGCGCGATCAGATGACGGAGCAATTGCTGTCGGGCAAGGCGAAATATTCTTCGATCTTTAATTATCCGACACTGACCTGGGCGGATATTGGGGCTATTGGTTGGCTTGTCGATGGCGCGGCGATTATGAATCAGGTGCCGTTGCAGCGCTGTTCGTTTGGACCTTACTCTCGCGCGATGATCCGCGTCTGTAAGGAAGAGAGTTTTCATCAACGCCAAGGCTACGACATTATGATGAAGCTCTGCAACGGGACACAGGCGCAACAAGAGATGGCGCAAGATGCGCTTAACCGTTGGTGGCAGCCATCCTTGATGATGTTTGGACCGTCCGATGCGCAATCGGTGCATTCCGCGCAGTCGATGGCGTGGAAAATAAAACAAGACACCAATGATGAGCTGCGCCAGAAATTTGTCGACCAGACCGTTCCGCAGGCGAAGTATCTAGGCCTTTGCGTCCCCGATCCTGACCTGAAATGGAATGAGGAAAAGGGCGGCTATGATTTTGGTGAGATTGATTGGGAAGAATTTTTCGAAGTGGTCGCCGGCAACGGCCCCTGCAACGCCGACCGCATGGCTGCCCGCCGAAAGGCCTGGAGCGACGGTGCCTGGTTTCGCGACGGGCTGATGGCGCATGCTCACAAAAAACAAACCCGCAATGTCGCGGCGGAATAAGGAAGACGGTATGAACCATATCGCAGAATTAAATATCGCCCGCGCGCAATATGATCTCGATGATCGGCGCATGGCGGGTTTTATGGACAATCTTGACCGTATTAACGCCATTGCCGAACGCAGCCCGGGCTTTGTCTGGCGGCTGAAGGACGACAGCGGCAACGCCACCGACCTGCCGGTGATGGATGACCCGCGGGTGGTCGCCAACCTGACGGTTTGGGAAACGGTGGAAGATCTGGAGCATTTCGTTTTCAACACCGCGCATAAACGCATTTATGACCGGCGCGGTGAATGGTTTGCGAAAATGAAGCGGATGCATTTTGTCATGTGGCGTGTTCCAGTTGGGACGACGCCGACGCTGGACGAAGCGCTCGCCCGCCTTGACCGTCTGAATAGGGACGGGCCGTCAGACGAAGCCTTTGGCTGGGAACGCTTGACGAATTTGAAACTCTGGATGTCAAAACGCTGCGCATGAGGATGATATGAGTAACGAATGGCCGCTTTGGGAAGTCTTTATCCGCGGGCAACACGGAATGGCGCATCGCCATGTGGGCAGTTTGCATGCGCCGGACGCGGAGCTGGCGGTCAACCATGCGCGCGATGTTTATACAAGGCGCAATGAAGGCGTCTCAATCTGGGTCGTCAAAGCCGACGATATCACCGCATCGGCGCCGGGCGAGAAGGGGCCTTTGTTCGAGCCGGCAAATTCAAAAGTTTATCGCCATCCGACATTTTTTGATATTCCCGATGATGTCGGACGCATGTGATGAGCGATAATCCGACATATGAGTTTGCGCTGCGCATGGGCGACAATAGCCTTGTACTTGGGCAGAGCGTTTCGGCATGGTGCGGGCATGCGCCAATACTTGAAGAAGATATCGCCCTCGCCAATGTTGCGCTCGACCTGATCGGTCAGACGCGAATGTGGCTTGGGCTTGCTGGCGAGCTTGAAGGCAAAGGGCGCAGCGCCGACGACCTCGCTTTCCTGCGCGATGCGCGCGGCTTTCGCAATTGTCTTTTGGTAGAACAGCCAAACGGCGATTTCGGCCAGACATTGATGCGCCAGTTCCTGTTCGACGCCTGGCATCATCCGATGTTGAAGGTGCTGGCGGATACGGACGATGCGCGTATCGCCGAGATTGCAGAGAAGTCGGTCAAGGAAGTATCCTATCACCTGGATCGTTCAACCGATTTGATCATCCGCCTCGGCGATGGCAGCGATGAAAGCCACGGCCGCATGCAAACTGCGCTTGACGGATTGTGGTGCTATACTGGTGAGCTCTATGCGGCGGATGCTATTGACGAGGCTGTTTTGACGGGTGGTGTCAGGAAAATTGAAGAACAGTACAAAGACTATACAAGCAAGGTCATTGATGAGGCGACGCTGACGATCCCGGAAACGACATTTATGCATAAAGGCGGCAAGGCCGGGCTGCATACAGAAGCGCTCGGACCCTTGCTGGCGGATATGCAAATCCTTCAGCGCAGCCATCCCGGGGCGCAGTGGTGATCGCATGGCGATGCTGGCAACAAATCCTTCGGTAAAAGACATTTGGCGCTGGCTTGAAGAGGTGCCGGACCCGGAAATCCCGGTGGTCTCTGTGGTGGAGTTGGGGATTGTCCGCGATGTCGCCCGCGATGGCGACGTCATCGTCGTTACCATAACGCCGACCTATTCCGGGTGCCCGGCGACGGCGGTGATTGCGATTGATATTGAACAGGCGATCCGCCGCCGCGGCGTTGATGATGTGCGCATCGAGACGATATTGTCGCCCGCCTGGACGACGGCCTGGATTACTGAAGCGGCGTGCGAAAAGCTCAAAGCCTACGGCATCGCGCCGCCAGAAAAAGGCGCCGCTTGCGTCGGCGCATTACGGGCTGGGATGTCAATCGACTGCCCGCTATGCGGCTCTTCCAATACCGAGTGTATAAGCCAGTTCGGCTCAACCCCTTGCAAGGCGCATTATCGGTGTAAGGACTGTCTGGAACCCTTTGACTATTTCAAGAGCTTTTAAAAAGAAGCGGAAGTAAATTATGGCGCACTTCTATCCTCTTCGGGTGAGCGACATTCATCGAGAAACCCGCGACAGCGTGGTTGTTACGCTGGAGCCGCCAGCGGATGCATGCGACGCATTTGAGTTTATTCAGGGCCAGTATCTGACATTCCGGCGTAAATTTGACGGCGAAGAAATGCGCCGGTCTTATTCTGTGTGTTCCGGGATCGCGGACGGAACCTTGCGAGTCGGCATTAAAAAAGTCGATGGCGGCTGGTTTTCATCCTTCGCCAATGACGAACTCCAAATTGGGGACACGCTTGATGCGATGAAACCGATGGGCAATTTTCACGCGCCGCTGAAACCGGATGCCGCCCGGCATTATCTAGGGTTCGCAGGCGGCAGCGGCATCACGCCGCTGATCAGCATCATCAAAACCGTTCTTGATGCAGAGCCGCACTCAACCTTCACATTGGTTTACGGAAACCGCGCGGCGACGTCGATTATGTTTAAAGAAGAGCTGGAGGATATTAAAAACCTCCATATGGGCCGTTTCAATGTAATCCATATTCTCGAAAGCGAAACCGACATTGAGCTGTTCAGCGGTCTTTTGACGGCAGAGAAATGCGATGCGCTTTTCGGCCGTTGGGTGAATGTTGAGGCGGCGGATTTTGCGTTTATCTGCGGGCCCGAGCCGATGATGTTGACGGTCGCCGACGCGCTCAAAGCCGGCGGCATGGATGCATCGAAAATAAAGTTTGAGCTGTTCGCATCCGCGCAACCGGGCAAGGCGAAGGCGCGCGCGGCGCCAAAAGCCGGCGAGGACGCTGCGGCGGTCTGCAAGGCGACGATCATTATGGACGGTGTTCGCCGTGAGGTCGATATCGCAAAGCACGATCAATCGGTGCTGGAGGCGGCGCTTGACGCCGAGCTTGATGCGCCGTTTGCTTGCCGCGCTGGCGTCTGCTCGACTTGCCGCGCGAAAGTTATCGAAGGCGAGACCGAAATGCTAGCCAATTATGCGCTTGAAGATTATGAGGTCGAGCGCGGTTATGTGCTAACCTGCCAGTGCTACCCCTTAAGCGACAAGCTTGTTGTCGATTACGATCAATAGCCGGAGAAAATTGTTGCCGGATGACGTTTCCATTCAGGATTACCTCGAAAAAGGCGGCAAGCTGAGCGCGCCAGACAATACGCCGCCGCGCTATCGCGCCGAATTGTTGCGGATTATGGCGAGTTTTGTCGATTCTGAATTGGCGGGCGCGGCGGGATTTGCAGACATCATCAATGACGGGCCGGGCATAGCTGAGCGTATCGCCGCCTCGCGCATTGTGCTTGAAAAATTCGATCACGCCGAGCGCGTGCTCAAAATCATGGGCGAGTTTGGCGCGAATATTGAGCGCTATCAAAATATTCACCCCTGGAGCAGCCGCATTGGGCGCGATGAAGACCTTGGCGGGGATCGCCTTGACGGTGATATGCGGCTGAATGTTTTTCACCACCCCATCCTCGACTGGACCGATGCGGTGACCATGAATGTGATGATGGGTTACGCGACAATTATTCAGCTTAAAGAGCTTTCGCAATGTTCATACCAACCTCTAGCGGAGGCTTTTGCAGAAATCCTGGTGCGGGAAATGCGCCACACTGAGCTTGGAGAGGAAGGCCTGAACAAATTGTTGGCGGCTGGGGAGGGGGCCGCGATTGCAAAATCGGTTGACTATTGGCGCCCGCGCGTCATCGCGAGTTTTGGCGCCGCCGCCTCACCGCGATTTGAAATGCTGCGAAAATTAGGCTTGCGCCACACGCCGAATGACGCATTGTTAAAACAATGGGAAAGCGCAGTAAGAATGGCGCTTGCCAATGTCGTCGGTTGAAGCAACAAAATGATAGTGAATGTTTAACTCCGAAACCAGGATCGGCGTGTGCGGCGCGGGCGCTATGGGCGCGGGCATCGCGCAAGTGGCGGCTCAGGCCGGCTATGATGTCGTGGTGCTTGACCGTGATGACGACGCGCTAGCGGGTGGACGCGAGAGCCTTCAAAAAGGCGCGGCCGCGCTGTTGAAACGCGGCAAGATAGACGCGGCCGAGGCCGATGCGCTCATCTCCCGCGTCAGTTGGACGCTGGATGTTGGCGCACTAGCTGGCGCCGGCCTGGTAATCGAAGCGATTGTCGAAGACGCCGCTATCAAGCACGCGCTTTATATGCAGCTTGAAAGCCTGATGGATGACAGCGCAGTGTTAG